>SSHE01000061.1 GCA_008017315.1 Acinetobacter sp. | reverse complement strand
TACAGGCACAAATTGCCAAATTTGAAGAAAATGAAAAGTATCTCAAGGCCATCGCAGCCAATGCCAAATATGAGGCGGAAAAAGTCAAAGAACGTTTAGAGCGTGAAGCGGATACAGCGAAAAAATTTGCTTTGGAAAAGTTTGCTAAAGGTTTGCTGGATTCTGTGGACAATCTGGAACGTGCCATCGCTGCGGCAGGTGAAGAAAAGACACCGTTATTAGAAGGTATTGAACTGACCCTAAAGTCATTACTGACCACATTGGAAAAGCATGATGTCGTGGTTGTCGATACTGCAAATGGTTTTAATGCCGACTTCCATCAAGCCGTTGGGATTGATCCAAATGCCAAAGCAGGCGAAATCGGCAATGTATTACAAAAAGGTTATACCTTGGCAGGTCGTTTAATTCGACCTGCAATGGTTATGGTAGGTCAGTAATAAATACCGACAGCTTCGCTCTTGCACAAGGGAAACGCAATGCGTTTCTTATCCTTGTTCAGGTGATGGTAGGACAGTAATATTCAGAAATATAGAGCATTTTTAGATTTTTTTATCAAAAATACTTGAAAAAAAATCAATCGCTCTCATATCGGATAACAATGCAAGACAAATAGATTTTTGAGGAACATAGCAAATGGCTAAGATTATCGGTATTGACTTAGGTACAACCAACTCATGTGTAGCGGTACTTGAAGGCGATAAAGTCAAAGTAATTGAAAATGCAGAAGGTGCAAGAACCACACCGTCGATTATTGCGTATAAAGATGGTGAGATTTTGGTTGGTCAATCGGCAAAACGTCAAGCCGTCACCAATCCAAAAAATACTTTATTCGCCATCAAGCGTTTAATCGGTCGTCGTTACGAAGATCAAGCGGTACAAAAAGACATCGGTCTAGTACCGTATAAAATCATCAAAGCCGACAATGGTGATGCGTGGGTAGATGTAAACGACAAAAAACTTGCACCACAACAAGTGTCTGCTGAAATCTTGAAAAAGATGAAAAAAACTGCAGAAGATTACTTGGGTGAAACAGTGACTGAAGCGGTAGTCACTGTACCTGCATACTTTAACGATGCACAGCGTCAAGCGACTAAAGATGCAGGGCGTATCGCTGGTTTGGATGTAAAACGTATCATCAACGAACCAACGGCTGCGGCATTGGCGTTCGGTATGGACAAAAAAGAAGGCGACCGTAAAATCGCCGTCTATGACTTGGGTGGTGGTACGTTCGATGTATCTATCATCGAAATTGCCGACCTCGATGGCGACCAACAAATCGAAGTATTATCGACAAATGGTGATACATTCCTAGGCGGTGAAGACTTTGACAATGCTTTGATTGAGTTTTTAGTTGAAGAGTTCAAAAAAGAACAAAACTTTAACCTAAAAAATGACCCATTGGCGTTACAACGTCTAAAAGAAGCTGCAGAAAAAGCCAAAATTGAATTGTCTTCTTCTAATGCAACCGAAATTAACCTGCCATATATCACTGCCGATGCAACAGGGCCAAAACATTTGGTGATTAACGTTACTCGTGCAAAACTTGAAGGCTTAGTGGCGGATTTGGTTGAACGTACCATTGCACCATGCCGTATTGCGTTAAAAGATGCAGGTTTATCAACCTCTGAAATTTCTGATGTGATTCTAGTGGGTGGTCAATCTCGTATGCCGCTGGTACAACAAAAAGTACAGGAATTTTTTGGTAAAGAACCTCGTAAAGACGTAAATCCAGATGAAGCGGTCGCCATGGGTGCAGCGATTCAGGGTGCGGTATTGTCTGGTGACAAAAACGACGTACTTTTATTAGACGTTACGCCTTTGACTTTAGGTATCGAAACTATGGGCGGTGTATTAACGCCAATCATCGAGAAAAACACCACAATTCCTGCCAAGAAATCACAAGTGTTCTCGACTGCGGCAGATAATCAGCCTGCGGTAGATATTTCGGTGTATCAGGGTGAGCGGAAAATGGCTCAACAAAATAAATTGTTGGGTAATTTCCAATTAGGTGACATTCCACCTGCACCACGTGGCGTACCACAAATCGAAGTATCGTTTGATATTAATGCCGATGGTATCTTAAAAGTATCAGCCAAAGACAAGAGTACAGGCAAAGAACAATCGATTCAGATTAAAGCCAACTCAGGTCTGTCTGATGCCGAAATCGAAGCGATGATTAAAGATGCCGAAGCCAACGCCGAAGAAGACCGTAAGTTTGAGGAATTGGCAAAAGCTCGTAACGAAGCCGATGCTTTAGTCTCTAGCTCGAACAAGGCGGTTAAAGACTTGGGCGATAAAGTCACCGAAGATGAAAAAGCAGCAATTGCTACCGCAGTGTCTGAGCTTGAAGCCGCAACCAAAGAAAATGATGTGGATGCGATTAAGGCAAAAACTGAAAACCTGCAAAATATCTTGATGCCGATTACGCAACGTGCGTATGAGCAAGCTGGTGGTGCAGAAGGTTTTGACCCGAACGCATTTAACCAACAAGCAGGTGGTCAGCAACAACAAGCCGATGATGGCGTGGTTGATGCTGAATTTACCGAAGTTAAAGACGATAAAAAATAAATCGTGATTTGATGTTCAAACAGAAAAACCGCCTAGAATACTAGGCGGTTTTTTTATTGCATCATACTTTGTGCACGCAATACGGCTAAAATTTTCTGTCCTGCTCGTCCAGTTTGTACCAAACCTAGACGTTGTTGTTCCATTTTAATCGCCTGTCGGGTTTTATCGCCAATCAAACCATCGGCTGCACCGATATCATAACCACGTTGTAATAATAAAGTTTGAATCTCTCGACGCTCAGCACGTGATGTGCCAGCATCTTCTACACCCCATGAGGCAACCACGCCTTGCTTACCTTGCAAACGGTCGGATAATAAAGCGATCGCCAAAGCATAACTTTCTGCAGCATTGTAACCATAAATCGCATCAAAATTTTTAAATACTAAAAATTTTGCCCCTTTTGCACCAGCAGGGGCGAGTAAACCAGCCTGACTATTTTCGCTTAAATTACCTTGGATAATGGGTGAACCATCCATACGTGTCACACCTCGTGCGACCCATGTACTCAAGGCTTTTTTATTGCGTCGCCCTTCACCACCAACAGAAACACTACTCGGTACTTGCACTTCAAAGCCCCATGGCATTCCCGCTTGCCAGCCTGATTTTTTCAAAAAATTTGCGGTAGAAGCTAAAGCATCAGGAACACTTGAGACCAAATCTCGACGGCCATCACCATCAAAATCGACTGCCAGACGCTCATAGGTAGATGGCATAAATTGCGTATGACCAAACGCCCCTGCCCACGAACCTTTCAGTTGTTGTTCAGTTAAATCACCACGTTGCAGAATCTTGAGTGTGGTAAAAAATTCCCCGCGAAAATATGACTGACGACGACCTTCACAGCTTAATGTACCCAGAGCCTGAATCAGTGGATATTTACCCGAGATATTGCCATAGTTACTTTCCACACCCCATACTGCAACCACTGTTTCACGTGGAACATGATATTGGGTAGCCACCTGATTCAAGACATTTTCATGTTGAGCGATTTTTTGTCGTCCATCCTGTACCCGCTCTTCATCCACCAGACCTGACAAATAATCCCAAATTTCGGTACTAAATTCTGGTTGATAATTCAGTTTATCAATCACCGAGTAATCAGGGCTTAAATTTTGGGTATAGCGATCATAGATTGCCCCCGATACCCCAGCAGATAATGCACTGGAACGTAGATTGGCAAGGCAATTTTGAAAATCATTCTTCGGTGTATAGGTTTGAGCTGCAATCATGGTGGTGGGCGTGGCAGATGCAACCACAGGTTGTCCATTGATCATCAGTTCAGCATGTGCCTGTGACATCACCAGTAACATCGCCACAGTCAGTATCGAAAAACGCATATTTTTTCCCAATTTATAAACAAGTTAAATCATGAGGCTAAACATAGCATTTTTCGATTGCCAAGATAAATGGCTTTCGGTAACGAAATTTACCCCGTATTTCTCAATCCTGCGGCAATCCCTGCAATGGTCACCATCAGGGCATGATCGACTGGGGTTTGTGTTTGCCCTTGTTCGATATACTGGCGACGACGACGCATGAGTTCTGCCTGCAATAGATGTAACGGTAATAAATAGGTTTTTCGTACCCGCATCGACTGATCCAGAATGTCATTTTCACTGAGTAATTCCGACTGGGTTTTGAGTTGCAATAAGGCTTCTACTGCATTGTTTAAACGTTGGCGTAATTGTTCACCCAGTTCAATCAGTGCTGGGTCATGGGTCAAATGACTTTCATAATATTGTGCAATACGTTGATCTGCTTTGGATAACACCATTTCCAGCATATCAATTAAGGTTTGAAAATACGGCCATTGCTCCATCATTTGCATCAAGGTATCTTTTTGTTGATGATTTAACGCATTGCGTAATGCCATGCCTGTCCCCAGCCATGCAGGTAGCATCAAACGGATTTGCGTCCATGCGAATACCCACGGAATCGCCCGTAACGATTCAATCCCACCGCCTACCGCACGCTTGGCTGGACGAGAACCTAAAGGTAACATTTGTAATTCTAATTCAGGCGTGACTGTACGAAGATAACGGACAAAGTCTGGATGTTCACGCACGGTTTGCCGATAAATTTTGACTGAATCAGCCGTCATGCTCTCCATCAAGTCACGCCAAGCCTGTTCTGGTTTTGGTGGCGGTAGCAAAGTGGCTTTGAGCGTTGCTGCACAGTAAATTTCCAGATTCTGTATCGCAATGGCTTCCAGTCCAAATTTAAAGCGAATCATCTCGCCTTGTTCCGTCACTCGAATCGATCCCTGAATCGAACCAGGCGGCTGGGCATAGAGTGCCTGATGAGTCGGTGCACCACCACGACTAATCGAACCACCCCGACCATGAAATAATGTCAGGGCAATACCATGTTTCTGTGCAACTGCGGTCAGTTGCTCCTGTGCTCGATATTGTGCCCAATTCGCCGACATAAAACCTGCATCTTTGGCAGAGTCTGAATAACCAATCATCACTTCGTGCTTGCCTTGAATATGCTGCTTATACCACGGTAAGTTGAGTAATTGCTCAATCGTTTCGGCAGCACGATCAAGATCATCCAAAGTTTCAAAGAGTGGGACTACACGTAATGGATGCGTAATGCCTGCTTCCTTTTGTAACAACATCACCGCTAAAATATCACTTGGATATTCTGCCATTGAAATCACATACGCACCCAAAGACTCTTTCGGCTGTGCTGCCAACATCCGCATGGTCGCAAAGACTTCTTGTACATCTGGGTGATTTAATTCATCATTTTCACTGAACTGTAAATGGTGTGGTAGTAACGGACGCTTATTGGCAAGTTCCTGAATTAACCAAGTTTGTTTGGATTGTTCCGTCCATGTCGCAAACTCGCCCAATCCCAAATAAGCAGTCATGGCACTCACTGCCTGACGATGACGTGTGGATTCTTGCCGAATATCCAGTTTGACCAATTCAATACCAAAACAACTGGCACGACGAATCACATCCAGCAAATGTCCATCTGCAATCTCCTGCATTTGACAGGCAGAGAGCGACGCATAACACGCCTGCAAAGGCTCAAGCAGTTCCTGTGTCGAATGAATCACCCCTGTATCATCCGCAACGGTCTGCCCCTGTAATTTTGCATCCAGCCAACGCAACGTTATTTGCAAACGGTCACGCAAGTCACGCAAACGCTCACGATACGGTTCTGGATGACCATTCACCGCCTCAGCAAGCTCTGGCGTACATTGTTGCATGGATAATTCCCAACGCAAACTGGCAATATCTTTTAAAAATAAATCCGCTGCTTGCCAGCGAGAGAGTAATAACACTTCCTGCGTCACTTGATGGGTCACATTGGGATTACCATCCCTATCTCCCCCCATCCATGAGGCAAAACGAATCGGTGCAGTGTCTAGTGCTAAACGTTTGCCACAATATTGCTGTACCAATAGATCCAGCTCTCGCATAAATTTTGGCACTGCCGTCCATAGCGTTTGCTCTATGGTGGTAAAGCCCCATTTTGCTTCATCGACAGGTGTCGGTCGTTTTTGCCGAATTTCATCGGTTTGCCACGCAGAGGTGATATGTTGTTTTAATTCCGCCAGTAGATTGGCGTGCTCAATCGGTGTCAGTTTTCGCTGATCAAGGTCGGCAAGACAACGACTGATATCATCATATTTCTGGATCAAAGTACGCCGACTCACTTCAGTTGGGTGTGCTGTAAGTACCAACTCAATCTGTAAATGACCAATGGTTTGATACAACTCCTCCGATGTCATTTGCTTGCTCTGGCACACATCAAATAAATGTTGCAACGCATTGTTTTGATGAAGTGTATCCTGTGGATGACATTGGCTCTCTCGACGCAAACGTACACTATGATATTGCTCGGCAATATTGGCAAAATTTAAAAAATGGGTAAATGCTCGCGTTAAAGGTAAAGTATCTGCATCTTGTAATTGCTGTAAAATTTCCGCCAATTGCTGTTCGGCTTGTGCATCACCATCACGTGCACCCTTGGCATATTCACGGATATATTCAACCTGATCAAACAATGATTGACCCACTTGTTGCTTTAACGTATCCCCCAGAAAGTTACCCAATAAACGTACATCTTCTCGCAATGCCGTATCAATGTTTGTACGTGCCATTCCCATCCCCTAAACCCTGATCTCTTTGTTCTTTATATACACGGATTTTTAGGGCTTGAATAGCAAGTTTTTACTCATCTTCCAACACCACGCAATGAAACAAAAAATATGATAGAAATATGATAGAAATAGGCAATAATCTCACTTTTGACTATTCTCATTTTAAGGCGTATTGGTTAAGCTGAACCACGAATCGAAAGACACACGCTGGATGGTTTGTGATGCGGATATGGATATCTATTTTTTTATTGTTTGCCAGCCATTCATGGGGCTATACAGACTTGGAAAAAGGGATCATTTCTTTTATAAAAGAAAATTATTTTGAATCTTATCAATCATTTAGACCACTTGCAACACAAGGCAATGCACAAGCACAATATTATTTGGGCTGGCAATTTGCTCATGGCAAAGGCGTACCACAAAATTATCATAAAGCCATTGAATGGTACAGAAAATCAGCACATCAAGGTTATGCGGCTGCACAATACAATCTGGCCTTTGTCTATGATAAAGGTCAAGGTGCAACGCAGGATTATCAGCAAGCACTGTATTGGTATGAAAAAGCTGCCAAACAAAAGCACCCCCAAGCACAAAACAGCCTCGCTTTTATGTACCAAAATGGGCAAGGAACACGACCCGATTTTACTCGAGCATTCCAGTGGTACAAGAAATCGGCTGAGCAAGGCTATGCAATTGCACAATATAACCTTGCTCCCTTATATCGTACCCAAAGCAGCACCATTTATGATGAACATCAGGCCATTTACTGGTACAAAAAAGCCGCTACACAAGGACATGTTGAAGCACAATATCATCTCGCAACCATGTACCACACCAATACCAACATACCGCATGATGATCGACAAGCACTGTATTGGTACAAAAAAGCTGCCGAACAAAAACATGCCTTCGCACAATATCAACTGGCTTGCATGTACGCCAAAGGTGAAGGTATCCGCAAAAATACTAAAATTGCTGCGGTTTTATATCATCTAGCCGCCAGTAAAGATAATAATCTACTTTTTGTCAATCAACGCAACCACGCCATCCAACAACTTTCCGCACAAGCAGCCAATGCAGCCGAACAAACCGCTATCCAAATAGAACAATCCAGCGATTTCGCCTCGGCATTACGGCATTTTCTGGACACGACAAAAAAATAGGAGTTGCATATTGTGCACTATCTTAAGTGAGTGGATAGAGCTTTAAGAATAAACCCACACGCTGTGCCACAATATCCTGTATCTCTGTTGCCGTGGGTACAGGAAAAATCTGCCAAATAACACGGTCGTAATGTGTATCGGTCAAAAAACCTAAAAAGACATTGCTACACATCTGTACATTATCCATTTTCAACAATGCCAATTCCTGAATTTTTTGAAACATGCTCAGCATATGGTGTCGGGTACGCTCTGGCCCTGCATGATAAAATAAATGCACCAGTTCAATATTACTGGGTACCATACTTGACATCAGATGCGACAGTTTCATGGCTTCGGCACTATACACCATATTTAAAAATGCCTCGCCCAATTGCTGCAAAACCTGTTCGATGTCACTATCGCTATTCACCTCGTAAAGTTGTCTAGGCAAACGCTGTTCACAGACCATCTCGATGGCAGCCCCAAAAAGTTGTGCTTTATCATTAAAATGGTTATATACCGTGAGTTTCGATACGCCTGCCTTTTGAGCAATCGCATCCATACTTGAACCATCGTAACCCAGCTCCAAAAATAAATCCTTGGCAGCTTGCAAAATCGCCTGACGCTTTTTTAAATCTTTGGGACGACCTGAATGACGCTGCTGCATATCTATTGACCTCTATGACACAAAAAAATCAGCATGACCATATTTACATCAATTATTATACTCATTAGTATAGAAATCGAATGAATCATGTAGTTCATCACTACATCATAACAACGAATACTAGGATATGGCGATGAATGCGAAAAATTTAGCTCATTTATGCTTAATCAGTTTTGCCCTGTGCTGTTTAAGTGCATGTAGCAAACCAAACCCTGAAGCCGAAGCGGTGAAAATCGTCATGGTGGCACACCCTACGCAAAACCAGCAACAATCACATAGTTTTGCAGGAGAAGTCGTCGCCAAACAGCAGACCGCTCTTGCCTTTCGTGTGGGTGGACAAATTACCGAGCGTTATGTTGATGTCGGCGATCGGGTAAAAGTTGGTCAAGTATTAGCAAAACTTGATGTACAGGATGCTGTGTTACACCTCAATGCTGCACGAGCACAACTCGAACAAGCACAATCTGCTCACAAAATCGCAGAACTGGAATATAAGCGATTTTCGCAGTTATTACCTGAACATGCGGTCAGTCGTTCTCAATTTGATGGGGTAAAAAATCAATATCAAGCCGCAATTGCACAGCTCAAACAAGCACAGGCGAACCTCTCAGTCGCACAAAATCAAACCCAGTATAATCAACTCATTGCGACCAAAAATGGCGTAGTGACCGAACGTAATATCGAAATCGGACAAGTCATTGCCGCAGGTCAGCCTGCTTATCAAATTGCCATGGATGGAGATCGAGAAGTCATCATCGGAGTATCTGAGCAGATGATTCAACAGATCAAACCCCAACAACAGGCATGGATAAGTATGTGGTCTGCCCCAGAACAACGCTACGCTGCTTATGTACGAGAAATCGCTCCTGCAGCCGATCAGACCCGTACTTTTATGGTCAAAGTAGCACTCAAGGAGCAAGCATCGATTCAACTTGGACAAAGTGCTCGAGTTTTCTTTCAAACCGAACAACAACCGAGCTTAAAAGTTCCACTGCCTAGCGTTTCTGCAGTGGACAATAAGGCTTATGTCTGGGTACTCAAAGCAGATCATACCTTGCAACGTCTTTGGGTGACACCGCTTGAATATCAGCGTGATGGGGTATTGATTCAATCTCGCTTAACCCCACAGCAATGGGTTGTCATCGGTGGTGTCCATCTGCTACGTGAAGGGCAAAAAATCCGCCCAATTGACCATGAAAATCGTCCTGTGACCATCAGTAAACACCCCTAAGGAGAATAAATCATGCAATTTAACCTCTCCGAATGGGCACTCAAAAATAAAGGCCTAGTGCTGTATTTTATGCTGCTGCTGGCACTGGTCGGTTTTATTTCCTATTCCAAATTGTCGCAAAGCGAAGACCCACCGTTTACCTTTAAAGTGATGGTGGTACAAACCTACTTACCAGGGGCAAGTGCCAAAGAAGTTTCCTTACAGGTCACTGATAAAATAGAAAAAACCCTGATGGACACAGGCAAATATGAAAAAATCATGGCATATTCACGTCCTGGTGAATCCATGGTGACTTTCGTTGCCAAAGACTCGTTTAAATCTGCCGAAATTCCCGATATTTGGTATGAAGTACGTAAAAAAGTCGGTGATATGAAGCACACTTTGCCTGCAGGAACGCAAGGGCCTTTTTTTAATGATGAATTTGGTGACACCTTTGGCAATATCTATGTGCTCACAGGACAAGACTTTGACTATGCCACATTAAAAGCCTATGCCGAACGGTTGCAACTCCAGTTACAACGGGTCAAAGATGTCAGTAAGGTCAATCTAGTCGGTTTGCAGGATGAAAAAGTTTGGATCGAAATTTCCAATACCAAAGCTGCCAACCTTGGTATGCCAATCACCGCCATTCAACAAGCCTTGCAAGAACAAAACAACATCACGCCATCGGGTTATTTTGAAACCTCAAGTGATCGGTTACAAGTGCGTATTAGCGGTGCTTTACAATCCATAGATGATCTGCGTCGTATGCCACTTTTGATCGGTGATAAAACCATTATGTTGGGTGATGTTGCCGAAGTCTATCGAGGCTTTAGTGAGCCTGCTCAGCCACGTATGCGTTTTATGGGTGAGAATGGCATTGGTATCGCCATATCCATGCGTAAAGGAGGGGATATTCTTGCACTTGGTAAAAACTTGGAAACAGAATTTACCCATTTACAAGACACGCTGCCTGTGGGTATGAAACTCAGTAAAGTTTCAGACCAACCTGTTGCCGTGAAACGTAGTGTCAATGAATTTATGAAAGTGCTGGCGGAAGCGGTGATTATCGTCTTATTGGTCAGCTTTTTTTCACTCGGTTTTCGTACAGGGCTAGTGGTGGCATTTTCCATTCCACTGGTACTGGCGATGACCTTTGCAGGGATGCACTACTTTGATGTTGGCTTGCATAAAATTTCGCTTGGTGCATTGATTCTGGCACTCGGCTTGCTGGTTGATGATGCCATTATTGCCGTCGAAATGATGGCCATTAAAATGGAGCAAGGCTATAGCCGTATCAAGGCCGCAGGCTTTATGTGGAAAAGTACCGCCTTTCCTATGCTCACAGGAACGTTGATTACTGCCGCAGGTTTTTTACCGATTGCCACTGCCCAATCGGGTACGGGTGAATATACCCGTTCGATTTTTCAGGTCGTCACGATTGCCCTATTGGTATCATGGATTGCGGCGGTGATGTTTGTACCCTATTTAGGTGCAAAATTACTGCCCGATTATCAAAATATGCAACATCGAGCACCGTGGTATCTTCGGCTTTGGGCAAAATTACGTAAACAACCTGAACCAGCAACCTCTACGCATGGTGCAGAACATGATCCGTATCAAAGCAATTTTTATCAAAAATTCCGTCAAGTTGTGAATACTTGTGTCACCTACCGCAAAACCGTCATTGCCATTACCATTGCGATTTTTGTCGGTTCAGTGATGATGTTTAAACACGTCCCACAACAATTTTTTCCACCATCCAATCGAGCCGAAATTCTAGTCGATTTAAAACTAGAAGAAGGTGCTTCACTGACTGCCACAGAACAAACCGTCAAAAAAGTGGAGCAACTGCTGAAGTCCGAAAAAGGCATCGATAATTATGTCGCATACGTCGGTACAGGTTCACCACGTTTTTATCTACCACTTGACCAACAACTGCCTCAAGCCAGTTTTGCCCAATTTGTGGTACTCGCCAGCTCACTGGATGAACGTAACGTGATTCGCAAAAAATTGGAAAACCAATTGCGTGAGTTATTACCACAAGTGCGTGTTCGTGTATCCCTACTGGAAAATGGCCCACCTGTTGGCTATCCAATACAATATCGGGTTTCAGGTGAAGATTTGAATCTGGTACGTGAATGGGCTCAGAAAGCATCGGCTATCGTCAGTGAAAATCCCAACATCACCAATGTTCATCTGGATTGGGGTGAACCAAGCAAAATCATCTATCTGGACATTGATCAAGATAGAGCTCGACAACTCGGGGTAAGTAGCCAAAGCCTTGCAAATTTCCTCAATGCCTCCATCACAGGAAACGTCATCAATACTTATCGGGAAAAGCGTGAATTGATTGAAATTCGGATGCGTGGTGATGCCCATGATCGTATTGAAGTTGGTGCATTGTCCAGTCTGGCTGTACCGACCACACATGGTACGACCGTACCTTTATCCCAGATTGCCAATATTCAATATCGTTTTGAAGAGGGTTTAATCTGGCATCGTAATCGTTTGCCCACCATTACAGTACGTGCCGATATTCGTACCGATGAATTACCTGCCACGATTGTTGCAGAACTCAATGAAAAAATAACGGCTCTACATCAGCAAATGCCGAATGGTTATTTACTCGATGTGGGTGGAACAGTTGAAGAATCAGCCAAAGGACAAGGTTCGGTAAATGTCGGAATGCCTTTATTCTTAGCTGTGGTCTTTACATTATTGATGATTCAGCTCAAGAGTTTTTCACGTGCTTTTATTGTCTTTTTGACTGCACCACTTGGCATTATCGGAGTGACATGGTTCTTATTACTGCTGGGTAAACCGTTTGGTTTTGTCGCTATGTTGGGAACGATTGCCCTATCTGGAATGATTATGCGTAATTCACTCATTCTCATCGATCAGATTGAGCAGGATATTCTGGCAGGATTTGACCCATGGACAGCCATTATCGAATCCACGGTACGACGTTTCCGCCCAATTGTCCTCACGGCACTGGCTGCGGTACTGGCAATGATTCCGTTATCTCGTAGTATTTTCTTCGGTCCCATGGCAGTTGCCATTATGGGTGGCTTGATTGCTGCGACATTCCTCACGTTATTGTTCCTACCTGCGGTCTATGCCACATGGTTTAAAGTGAAAAAAATCAACGTATAACTTGGTTTTAGGTATATACTAACGTAGTATTTATGTATTTTTCGTGGTTCATTCGTGGAATGAACCACGATGTTCAAAGGCTCGCAATTTCGGTTGCGAGTTGATTATTTTGCGAAGTATTGAGGACAACCATGAGTGTTGAGCAAAACAAAAAACAGGAAAAGCATATTCTCATTGCTTACTTGCTCATGCTACTGACCATTTTATCTGTTGTACCCATCATCATGGCGTATTGGTTAGCATTTCGTATTTCGCATACCACAAATGTTGAAGTCTGGCTCAATTCCCATGCCTTATGGATTGCACGTAGTTTAATGATTTTTGTCTGCATTGCGATTTTTGCTGCACTCTGGTTCATCCCCTTGGGCTTTTTCGCATGGAATAGCAGTACATGGGTCAATGCTTCCGTGATGATTGGTGGATTTTTTGCCATTACCGCATGGCTATATCTCATCAATGCGTGGCTTAAAGGGATTATTCGTTATTTTCAGCGTAAACCTGTGTATTAAAAATCAACTTTCCCCTCTTGTAATCTTGACACTTGCCCCCACATTAGCCCTAATTTCTTTTATTTAAAATGACGTTAGGAGTACCTTTGTTCATGGCAAAGCGTGACTATTATGAGGTTTTAGGTGTCGCCAAAACCGCAAATGATGATGACATTAAAAAAGCCTATCGTAAATTGGCAATGAAATATCATCCTGACCGCAATCCAGATAATCCAGAGGCGGAAGAAAAATTTAAAGAAGCTGCGGAAGCTTACGAAATCCTGTCTGATAATGAAAAACGTAGTATGTATGACCGTATGGGACATGGTGCGTTTGAAGGCGGTGGTGGCGGTGGCTTCAGTGGTGGTTTTAGTGCGGAAGATATCTTTAGTCAGTTTGGTGATATTTTTGGTGGTGCTTTTGGCGGCGGTGGTCGTGGTGGACAACGCCAGCGTCGAGGTTCGGACTTACGCTATGTCATGGAACTGAATCTGGAAGAGGCCATCAAAGGTACGAAAAAAACCATTACGTTCTCCGCTCCTGCACCTTGCGAAGTTTGTGATGGTAAAGGCTCAAAAAATGCCAGTGATGTCCAGACCTGTAAAACCTGTCATGGTTCAGGTCAAATCCGAATGCAACAAGGTTTCTTCTCGGTACAACAAACCTGTAATAGCTGCCGTGGTACAGGCAAAACCATCAAAAATCCTTGTGGTAGCTGTCATGGTAGTGGCATCAAAGATCGTCAGCAAACACTGGAAGTGACCATCCCAGCAGGCGTGGACAATGGCGACCGTGTACGCTTGAGTGGCAAGGGTGAAGCCATTACAGGTGGTCAGGCTGGTGATTTATACGTCGAAGTCGTTGTACGTGAACATGCCGTATTCCAACGTGATGGTGCAGACCTGTATATGGATGTGCCGATTAGCATTGCCGATGCTGCTTTGGGTAAAGATATCGAAATTCCAACCCTAGATGGACGAGTCAATCTTAAAGTTCCTGAAGGCACACAAACAGGCAAATTGTTCCGTTTGCGTGGTAAAGGGGTCAAACCTGTCCGTAGCACGATGGTTGGGGATTTGCTGTGCCGTGTAGTCGTAGAAACACCAACCAATTTGACTGCTCGTCAGCGTGAATTGTTAAAAGAATTACAAACCACACTAGACGGTAATGAAGCACAGCATTCAAGCAAGAAAAAAGGGTTTTTTGACAAATTATTTGACTAATCAATTTTATATAAAAGCTGTTTAGTCTAAAAATACAAATCCAGGTCATATTTATTTCGCTAAGTATGACCTTTTTTTACTACCACATTTCGTTGTATAGAATAATTTTTGAGTAAAAAATATTCAAAAATAAGATAAAATACTTATTTCTAGGGATATACAAAAAGAAATTTGCTCTTATCCTGTACAGAGACATTAGATAAATTGGGGGAATAAAACTTATGAGTATGCTGATTAAAATTACTGCTATCCATGGAAAGGTTTGGCACATTACGACTACAAATAGCAAAATTGCATTAAAAAATGGTATGCAGCTTACGCTAAAAGATAAGTTACTGCTCTCACAACATGCCGATGTTATCCTGCAATTACCCAATTATCAGCTTATACAGATAAAAGGTTCGGATTTAATTGATAAAAATGGTATTTTCTCACTCGCTACGCTTGATGCCATACTGGTTGATGCAGAAACCATCCTTAATTTAACCACACAACCCTTTAAATATTTAGCGGTTCAAAGCAGTGATGAGCATACAGTGCTATTGGAAAATGGTGATGTTCTACAGAAAAAGCAGCTTGAGCATGTAGATGAATTATTAAAAATGTCCGAGATAACTCAAAGTGGCTATCGCTTTGTACAATTAGCTCGTTTGCAGCAGGATTTGGTGTCGGATGGTATCACACCATTTACCGTGCGAAATATTATTCAATCTATCCGTCCTTTCCATTTCGAATTACCAGAAAAGACACCTGATTTTATTAATAAAAATTTGTATGAAGATCAATGGTCAAACCTATATTCCAATGTTACTTCACATACAACGACACCTCTTATTACAGCGATAGTAAATTTATCTGCTTCCTCTCAAATAGAAAGCCATACCGCATATTATATCTTTACCGCTACACTTAGCCATGCTTCACAAGGCATCACCACGATTGTGACCAGTCAAGGCACAATCTATATTACCGATGGGCAAACTACAGGCAGTATTTCAATCGCTGCCAATAATGGTGAAGATGTTTATCTTGATGGTTCTCAACTTACTGCAACCATCGATAGTGTCAGTGGCGGCAATTTTGAGAATATTATCATTGACAATGCTTCGGCAACTGCAAGTATCACGGATAGTATAGATACGACAATCGTGACATTATCCGATACAACCATAATGGAAAATCAAAATATCACCATTACCGCCACAGTCGCCCATGCTGTACAAGACACAGATTTAATTATCATCTTAAATAACGCACAAATCATTACCATTTTAGTTGGACAAACCACAGGCAGCGTTACTTTTGCCAATACCAACCCTACAGCTTTAACCCAACAATTCTATATTACCAATGCAGTTGGCGGTGGTTATGAAAGCTTGAATACGGATGATACAGCCCTTATCACCATTGGGCATTCTCCAGTCACAAATGACCAACATCAGACTACAAATGAAGATAACGCTTTAAATGGTCAAATTACTGCAAGCGATATTGATGGCGATATTCTGGGCTATACTGTCACGACAGCGCCATCTCATGGCACAGTAGTATTAAATTCTGCAACAGGTGGTTATATCTATACACCAACGACTGATTACAACGGTGCAGATAGTTTTGTCGTTACGGTATCGGATGGCAATGGCGATACAACCACTTCGATGGTCAATATCTCCGTTCAACCCGTTGCTGATACTGCAATTTTAAGAACAGATACAGGTACTGTAAAAGAAGATTCGTCTACACTATCTTCAAGCTCAGGAACATTAACCATTTTCGACCCCGATGCAGGTGAACAGTTCTTTGTTGCCCAAGCCAATACCGCAACAACCTATGGCAGCTTTTCTATCAATACCGCAGGTGAGTGGGTATATAATCTGGATAACAATAAACCAGATATTCAAGCCTTAAAAGAGGGCGAAACTCTTACAGAAACCATTAATGTTTATAGTGTTGATGGCACATCAACCAATGTGACGATTACAATAACAGGAACAAATGATGTCCCAACTGCTCAAGCTGTTACAGCCAGTGGCAATGAAGATGCAGCGTCAATTTTAGTGACGCTAAATGCTGCGGATATAGACGGCACGATTGTTAGTTATACGATTGAAACTTTACCTAGCAATGGCTTGTTATATAGCGATTCGACTTTAAGCCAAGTCATCACCGCTAATTCAACCATCACAAATAACACAGTGTACTTTGTTCCGGCTGCCAACTGGCACGGACAAACCACTTTTAACTATCATGCCACTGAT
>SSHE01000107.1 GCA_008017315.1 Acinetobacter sp. | reverse complement strand
GTCTTGAGCATTGCTTAAAATGACATAGCAGCGGTCTGCATGGCGATAATGAGGGCAGGGGATAACCGCCCCCGACTCTAGGGTGATAGTCCGATCAAAGCTAATCCCTGTCGACATGGCAGGCGACAACATCACAAGATCATAGTCTTGGTATGATTCAGCGGTCATCTGTTCACGCACTGACTGAGGGCTTTTACTGGTAATCAGCACCCGCTTTTGGATGCCTTTCTTGCCAGCTTCGCGGTCTAGTTCTTCAAGAAAGGTTGCTGATAAACTGGTGACAATCACCTTTAAACCCTTGAGCAAGTCCGACAGAATTTGATTAATAAAGGCTGGTTTGGTAAGTGATTTACCTTTCTGGTCTTTTTCATCCTCCCAGATTTTGACCGTGTAGCCTTCTAGTTCGGGTTTGTCCACTATGATCAAAAGCATGTCATCCGGTTTTATACCCGCTGCCTGTAATAGTTTGACCGTGGATAAGTCAAGGTGAGCATCAGCACAAACGACTGCCCCCGCTTGTTTAACGGCCTTCCCGATTGATTGAATGGTTAGCGCTTCGTTCTTTACCACGTCGGTAATGATTTCAGCCGCTACGCTGTTGGATTCGTCGATTACTAGCAGGCCATTGCTGAAAGCGTTTGATGCTCTTTCGATCCTGAGCATTTCAGGCAAGCTATGAATAGTCGTGCCCACACGATCCGACATTAACCCGCCTTCACGCTTCATCGTCTGGTAGTAATCAGCATCAAAGGTTTTGCACAGTTGACGGGTTAAGCCGATCCGGTGGCAGATTGCCACCCCTTTACCCTTGTAAAACTCAGCCATTAGAGCCGCCAGCGCGGTACTTTTTCCAATGCCAAGGCCACCCCGTAATAGGACGGCTTTCTTCTGGTGCTTAGTCATCAAACTTTGAAGGAGGGGCGCGGGTAAATATTTCCCGTCGATTAGGTCGCTAGGGCTTATGTGCTCTACGTTTCCAACAGTGCTTACTAGCTGCCTGATTGCTGCTATTTTTACCGTAGAACAATTGCGTGAGACATTGACAATGGTATAATCAGTATTGTGATTATCTAACCTATTAACTCCGTTTGTATACGTTTTAACGCTGCTGGTATTGCCTAAGCTATCGCACTCAGTAATAATTTGAGGGCGTAATACGCCTTTCGGCGCTTCTAAATTATTCATAAATCCACCTTGGTGAGGGGACGAAAAAGGATAAAGCGAGGTGCTAGAAGGTGGTTACACAACCCGCTTGCAAGCATCCCGCACGTCTTGGATCCCGCGCCCCGAGACTTAAGGAACAATGGAAGGACTTCCCGCCTTCCCTTAAAAGCCACTCCGCCAAGAGTGGCTTTTTTCGTTTTATGCTCTTTAGTCCATTGGGCGCTAAAATCATTGTCATATATTACATTACTTTTTAAGGCGTTCCTCTGCAAGCGCCTACTATATGTTGCAGCGCAGCTAATTCAGATTGATCATCTAGCCAATCAACGCCCCTAGCGCCTTCGGCAATAGGTGAGGGTGGTAGCAGTATTTCAACAGCAATCTTATCAATGAACCGTGTTTTTAATCGGTGCGCAGCCTCTTCACCTCTGCCTTGCCTATCTTTATCCGCAAAAATCAATAAGCGCTTTACTTGTGGAGGCACTTCCACCGCTTCCAACAATTGAGCTGTACAACAGGCAGCAATGCTTAATGTATTCAACTGCGATGCGACCGCAAGCATGGTTTCCAAACCTTCGCCTATGCATAGCGTAGATTCTGCCTTGCCTAGACGAATCGCGCCCCCGTTCATGCTGTCAGTCGTTTTTAACAGTTGCTTGCTAGACATGTGCTTTGGAATTATTCCTAGATGGTTAGTTATTGCTTGCTGCATGTATTCATCAGCTTTGCGCCCGTCTTTAGTGACTCGCACCAGTGAAGCACCTAGCCAACCCTTAGAGCTGGATAATCTACCTATCAAAGATGGGACTGTGACCCATGCCCCTGATTTGTCTTTGACTATCCTGCCTTGGTACTGGATAGCAACGCCTGCATGGTGTAACAATGAAGGCGATTTAATCCCGATAGCAGCATCTAAACCTCTATTGTGAAGATAGGATTCTGTTGCTTTATTTGGGGTATCAGTAGCATGGATAAGAATCTTTTTAATGGCTTCTTGCCTACGCAGCAATCGAGCACTTTCATCGTTGGTACTAGTTCGCTTTACTGGTTCTCTATGAGCGCCATCACTTAAATAATTATGAACCGCTTTCAGCGACTCGTAAAAACTCCAATTATTGAGCCATGCCAGTACCCCGAAGCCATCAGATAGAATTTTGTTATCAACTTGATTATGGAAGGCATGACCGTCTAAGGCTGAACTAGATTCCAGCCTAAAACCGTCTCGTGAACCCGTCCCCATAGGGCAGGGGACATGCACCCCCACACGCTCGCAAGCCTCAGAAAGCCTACTATCTAAGGCTGGAAGTATAGCCAGCCATCGCCCCCGCGCTTGGTTTTTTATCGCTTCCTTGTCTAGTTTGTAGGTCATCATCGTACACCCCTAAAAAGGCCAGTTTATGGCTTTTCGCTTCTCATTTAGCAGATTCAAGTAGCAATAAAATTGCAGATTGATTATTAATCAAGTCTATAGCGACAAAAAGCATATAGTTTCCACTCTTAAAGAGTCAGTATAAAAATTCAAAAGTACAGATAAATAAAATTGACGCTTTTTAATATACAACAAAAGTTAGGTGTACACAATATAAAATATACACCCCCTCTAAACAATCGCGCCCCCGACCGTGAATCCGTACACCCCCTATTAATTAATAGCTGCATTCATGTACACCCCTCACATTCACCACTTGCACACCCCCTTAGTCCACGTGGACTAAGGGGGTGTGCAAGTGGTGAATGTGAGGGGTGTACATGAATGCAGCTATTAATTAATAGGGGGTGTACGGATTCACGGTCGGGGGCGCGATTGTTTAGAGGGGGTGTATATTTTATATTGTGTACACCTAACTTTTGTTGTATATTAAAAAGCGTCAATTTTATTTATCTGTACTTTTGAATTTTTATACTGACTCTTTAAGAGTGGAAACTATATGCTTTTTGTCGCTATAGACTTGATTAATAATCAATCTGCAATTTTATTGCTACTTGAATCTGCTAAATGAGAAGCGAAAAGCCATAAACTGGCCTTTTTAGGGGTGTACGATGATGACCTACAAACTAGACAAGGAAGCGATAAAAAACCAAGCGCGGGGGCGATGGCTGGCTATACTTCCAGCCTTAGATAGTAGGCTTTCTGAGGCTTGCGAGCGTGTGGGGGTGCATGTCCCCTGCCCTATGGGGACGGGTTCACGAGACGGTTTTAGGCTGGAATCTAGTTCAGCCTTAGACGGTCATGCCTTCCATAATCAAGTTGATAACAAAATTCTATCTGATGGCTTCGGGGTACTGGCATGGCTCAATAATTGGAGTTTTTACGAGTCGCTGAAAGCGGTTCATAATTATTTAAGTGATGGCGCTCATAGAGAACCAGTAAAGCGAACTAGTACCAACGATGAAAGTGCTCGATTGCTGCGTAGGCAAGAAGCCATTAAAAAGATTCTTATCCATGCTACTGATACCCCAAATAAAGCAACAGAATCCTATCTTCACAATAGAGGTTTAGATGCTGCTATCGGGATTAAATCGCCTTCATTGTTACACCATGCAGGCGTTGCTATCCAGTACCAAGGCAGGATAGTCAAAGACAAATCAGGGGCATGGGTCACAGTCCCATCTTTGATAGGTAGATTATCCAGCTCTAAGGGTTGGCTAGGTGCTTCACTGGTGCGAGTCACTAAAGACGGGCGCAAAGCTGATGAATACATGCAGCAAGCAATAACTAACCATCTAGGAATAATTCCAAAGCACATGTCTAGCAAGCAACTGTTAAAAACGACTGACAGCATGAACGGGGGCGCGATTCGTCTAGGCAAGGCAGAATCTACGCTATGCATAGGCGAAGGTTTGGAAACCATGCTTGCGGTCGCATCGCAGTTGAATACATTAAGCATTGCTGCCTGTTGTACAGCTCAATTGTTGGAAGCGGTGGAAGTGCCTCCACAAGTAAAGCGCTTATTGATTTTTGCGGATAAAGATAGGCAAGGCAGAGGTGAAGAGGCTGCGCACCGATTAAAAACACGGTTCATTGATAAGATTGCTGTTGAAATACTGCTACCACCCTCACCTATTGCCGAAGGCGCTAGGGGCGTTGATTGGCTAGATGATCAATCTGAATTAGCTGCGCTGCAACATATAGTAGGCGCTTGCAGAGGAACGCCTTAAAAAGTAATGTAATATATGACAATGATTTTAGCGCCCAATGGACTAAAGAGCATAAAACGAAAAAAGCCACTCTTGGCGGAGTGGCTTTTAAGGGAAGGCGGGAAGTCCTTCCATTGTTCCTTAAGTCTCGGGGCGCGGGATCCAAGACGTGCGGGATGCTTGCAAGCGGGTTGTGTAACCACCTTCTAGCACCTCGCTTTATCCTTTTTCGTCCCCTCACCAAGGTGGATTTATGAATAATTTAGAAGCGCCGAAAGGCGTATTACGCCCTCAAATTATTACTGAGTGCGATAGCTTAGGCAATACCAGCAGCGTTAAAACGTATACAAACGGAGTTAATAGGTTAGATAATCACAATACTGATTATACCATTGTCAATGTCTCACGCAATTGTTCTACGGTAAAAATAGCAGCAATCAGGCAGCTAGTAAGCACTGTTGGAAACGTAGAGCACATAAGCCCTAGCGACCTAATCGACGGGAAATATTTACCCGCGCCCCTCCTTCAAAGTTTGATGACTAAGCACCAGAAGAAAGCCGTCCTATTACGGGGTGGCCTTGGCATTGGAAAAAGTACCGCGCTGGCGGCTCTAATGGCTGAGTTTTACAAGGGTAAAGGGGTGGCAATCTGCCACCGGATCGGCTTAACCCGTCAACTGTGCAAAACCTTTGATGCTGATTACTACCAGACGATGAAGCGTGAAGGCGGGTTAATGTCGGATCGTGTGGGCACGACTATTCATAGCTTGCCTGAAATGCTCAGGATCGAAAGAGCATCAAACGCTTTCAGCAATGGCCTGCTAGTAATCGACGAATCCAACAGCGTAGCGGCTGAAATCATTACCGACGTGGTAAAGAACGAAGCGCTAACCATTCAATCAATCGGGAAGGCCGTTAAACAAGCGGGGGCAGTCGTTTGTGCTGATGCTCACCTTGACTTATCCACGGTCAAACTATTACAGGCAGCGGGTATAAAACCGGATGACATGCTTTTGATCATAGTGGACAAACCCGAACTAGAAGGCTACACGGTCAAAATCTGGGAGGATGAAAAAGACCAGAAAGGTAAATCACTTACCAAACCAGCCTTTATTAATCAAATTCTGTCGGACTTGCTCAAGGGTTTAAAGGTGATTGTCACCAGTTTATCAGCAACCTTTCTTGAAGAACTAGACCGCGAAGCTGGCAAGAAAGGCATCCAAAAGCGGGTGCTGATTACCAGTAAAAGCCCTCAGTCAGTGCGTGAACAGATGACCGCTGAATCATACCAAGACTATGATCTTGTGATGTTGTCGCCTGCCATGTCGACAGGGATTAGCTTTGATCGGACTATCACCCTAGAGTCGGGGGCGGTTATCCCCTGCCCTCATTATCGCCATGCAGACCGCTGCTATGTCATTTTAAGCAATGCTCAAGAC
>SSHE01000090.1 GCA_008017315.1 Acinetobacter sp. | reverse complement strand
CACCATGGTCAGCCACACGTTGTTTAGATACGACCTGTTGTCCCATCTGCTTTTCTGTGAGTTCAGGCAGTTGTTCCAGAAGTGTTTTTGCCATTTTTATAAAGTCACATTAAAAAATGACTATAGTCTAATTAAAAAACGACTAAAAGCAAAGTAACGATTCTAAAAGTCACATTTTTTATGATGATTACATGACTAATGTAAATGAACTATTTGCCCAAAGGCTCATTGCCGCCATGCAAGCACAAGGCTATAAGCCTAGACCTGTCGTGCTAGAGAGAGAATTTAACTTGCGTTATCATGGCAAACCCATGACTATTTCAGGTGTTAGGAAATGGTTGATTGGTACAGCCATGCCATCAGGTGATAAATTGCTCACACTGTCAAAGTGGCTAGACATTCCACCCGAAGAATTGGCATTTGATAAAGATATAGAAAAAGCCATCGCCCAACGTGAAGCACGCTGGAAAGAAGAAATTGGCTATAAAGATAAAGATGTGGTCGATGCTTATCTAGCACTCTCCACAGCACAAAAGAAAATTATTCGGGAAACCATTATTGAGTTTAGCAAGGTGAAATAAAACACGAAAACTTTCAACCCACTGGGTAAGTTTTCGTGTTGATGGTCGATGATATCGCTACAAATTTACGACTGTGGTTTGTATTCAATCACAAAATGTCGCCAATGTTCACGTAACTGCGGCGTAAGCTCCAACGACTGTTCATCGAATACCATACCATCAATATCTCGTGCAATCAGTCCAGCAATACTGGTCATCATATCAAAGCCTTCAACCGCATGAGGGCTTGGTAATGCCAAAAAGAATGCCAGACCTTTCACTTCTTCCCCTGGCAAAGCTTCCAAATCAAAACCAGTCGGCGTACCATCTTCATTGATCCGTAGCAGACTAAACATCAATGGGCTCACCTGTTCTGGATGATGGTAACGATGGAAACAAGACATTTCACCAAAACGTAAACCATATTTGAGTAAAATTTTCAGTGCACGATCACCCGACAATGCTCGGCTAGGATTCGGATACACATATAAAGCAACCAGTTGCTGTGCTGTTGCCAAAGCACTTTCTTCATCTTGACGACTTTGTTCGCTCAGATGTGCATCCAGTACATTCAGCTCCTGTGACCAATCATGATTCTCAATGCTATCTACGGCAATTTTTTCTGGTATGACAGGTGGCGTATCTAATAAAGATTCTTCGGATTTAGCGATGGGCTCATTTTGTTCCGATGTAGCATTGTGTTGCTGCTCAGGTATCGTATCAAGCTCATGGTTTGATTCTGCTGTAGGCGGTGCATTCGTGGCGGCTTCTGCAATTGCATCCAAACTTTGTAAGCTCTGCAAATCGGTTTGCCCAAGTTGATTTTCTTGTGAAGATGCTGTTTGCACGTCTTGTTGTACAACTGGTACAGTCTGTTGCTCCACGACTGCTTCCGCTGGTAGCTGACTTTGACGCAAATGACGTGGGATTACAGGCTGTTGGCTTTGTGGCTCAATCGCCTGTTCGCTCTCTTGAACATCCAGCGTCGCCTGTGGTTTTTTCAAAATTAAACGTAATGCTGCAATCACCATCAAGATGACCACGATCCAGCCAATCATGACCCAAATATCCATACCTTACTCCATTGTCATACCGTATTCTTCGGCTTGTGCCAAACTTACCGCTACCAGTTTAGAACTACCTGCTTCAGGCATGGTTACACCCAATAAATCAGTTGCCATCGTCATAGCGACTTTATTGTGTGTAATGTAAATGAATTGTACCTGATGTGATAGCTCTGTTACCAAATTACAAAAACGACCAACATTCGCATCATCCAGCGGTGCATCCACTTCATCCAACACACAAAATGGTGCAGGATTTAAACGAAAAATCGCAAATACCAATGCCAATGCAGTGAGGGCCTTTTCCCCACCTGACAATAATGCCAGTGTACTATTACGTTTACCAGGTGGGCGTGCCATCAAACGTACACCTGACTGCCAATCATCTTCCAACATCAGACTTGCTTCACCGCCACTGAACACTTTGGGAAATAAATCCTGCAATTCAGTATTGACCTGTGCAAACGTTTTCATAAACAATTGTTTGGTTTCCACATCAATTTCTTTCATTGCGGCTTGTAATTGCTCAATCGTCTGTTGCAAATCCTGTATTTGATGTTCCAGCTCATCATAGCGACCTGTAAGCTGTTGCAATTCCTCAAAAGCCGCCAAATTAATTGCACCAATTTTGGCAAATTGCTGTTCGGCTTTTTCCAGCAATGCCTGCACCTGTGCAGTATCTACATGTTCCAAAATCGCCTGCTGCTGTCCAAGTTGTTGCAATTGCTCAAGTAAATGTTGCTGGGTCACTTTATGCTGTTGCCAGTTCAAACGAGTCTGTTCCAAACTATCCCGCAATTCATTCTCAAGTTGTTGCTGTTCTATACGCTGCTGACTCAGCTGCTGCTGTTGGCTTTGTAATTGCTCAAGTTGCTGTTGCCAATCCAGCCAACTTTTTTGCTGTGCTTCAGCTTTTATTCTGGCAAGCTGTTCCTGCTCATCCGCCTCCTGCATCCGATCAGATAGACGTTGTAATTGTTGTTGCAATTCCAACACTTGCTCTGCGATGTGTTCAATCCGTTCCGCTCGAAATTGTCCATCTTGTTGCAACAATGCCTGTTTTGATTGTTGTTGCTGGAGCTGATGTTGCAATTGATGCATCTGCTGCTGGTCTTGTGCGACTTGCTGTTTCAACTGTGCCAAACGCTGTTTATTGTGTTCAAATTGTTCCAGTTTCGCTGCAACTTGCGGTTGTATCTGTTCAATTTTAAGCTGAACATTGACCACATCCAGTTGTAGCTGTTCTTGTTCTTGTACATCATCATTGATTTGCTGCTGTAATTGCTCAATCTGCTGGCGAAGCTGTGCCAAATTTTGGGTTTGATGCTGTAAAACTGTCTGTAATTTTGCTTGCTGCGTCAAGAAAGATTGCTGCTGCGTGGTACACTGTTTCAACTGTTGCTGGGTAGCTGCCAAAGTCTGTTGTGTGGTTTGATAATGTTGCTGATGCTGTGTCAAATCCTGCCGCAAGGGTTCAAGCTGCATGGATATTTCAGCAAGTTGCTGTTTTAATTCTTTTAAATGCGTATGATAATGCAACTGCCCTTGGGCTGCATTTTGCTCATCCAAACTTAAATTGACCCACCAATCTTTTGCCAACCAAAAACCATCCTCTGTGACAATACTTTCCTGTCCAGTCAATTGCATCATATAGCGTTGTGCTTCTGCCAAATTTTGGGCAATATAAATCGACTGCCATAAAGGATGCTGTGGCGCTTTAATCCATGTATCCATCATCGGCAAATCAATCTGTTCATCTGCTGCCACGCCCAACGCGGCAAGCTGCAACTGTCTTGCCCCCTGATACTGCCAATCCAGTTGTACCACAGTTTCCGCCTGCAACCATTGGGCTAAAATTTTCTCAATCCACTGGCTATATTGCTGCCCCTGATAGGTCAATTCTAATTGCATCAATAGCGGCTGCTGTACATCAATGTTTTGCCCTTGCTGCATTTTGGCTAATAATTTTTCAGTTTGCTCAATCTCACGCTGTAAATTTTTTTCCAATAAAGCCTTTTCTTGCAGTTGGCGGTGTAGCTCCTCGTGTTGTTGTCGTTGTTGTTCAACATCTTGTACCTGCACTTGTTCAGTCTGCTGCAATTGCTGAATTTGAAGTTGCACACTGGCTAAATCAATATTTAATTCATCCAATTGCAATGAGGTATCTGTATCTTGATACTGCTTTTGCTGTGCATAAAATTGCTGAATATGCTGCTCGGCACGTTGTCCAGTTTTTTGTAATTGTTCCAGCTGATACTGCAATTGCTGTTGCTGATGCTGCAACTTGGCTAAATATTGCTGTTCCTGTACAAAATCCTGACTTTGCCCCTCAAAGCGTGCCTGCAAAAGATTTAAATCCTGTTCACTCTCCTGCCAAATCGTTTGTATGTCTTGTAATTCTTGCTTGGTTGCACTGATTTGCCCAAGTAATTGGCTTAATTCCTGTTCAATTCGCTCTTGCTCATCCTGTAACTGTTGTTGCTGTTGGCTTAAGGTATCCATATTTTGCTCAATATGATGGTGCTGGCTTTTATCCTGCTCTAATTGCCATAATACCTGTTGATGCTGTTGCTGTGCCTGCTGCCATGCCTGTTGTAAATGCTCTGCCTGTGGCAATTGCTGCTGAATGTGCTGTTGTAACACATGCCCATCAATCTCCGTCTGTTCTACGGCTTTATGCTGCATCTGATAGCGTTCAGTCAATACCGTCAATTGCTGGGTCAATTGCTCAACCTGCTGTGCGGTGTGTAGATATTGTTGTGATAATAATTGAACTTTATAGGTTTTAATGTCCTGCTGTAAATGTTGATATTTCTCCGCCTGCTCCGCCTGACGTTTTAACGTTTTCATCTGACTAGCAAGTTCCAGTGCAATATCATTCAAACGAGATAAATTACTTTGCGTATGCTCAAGATGTTGCAATGTTTCTTTACGCCGTGCCTGATAACGTGAGATACCAGCTGCTTCTTCAAGAAATACTCGCATTTCTTCTGGCTTGGCATCGACCAAACGATTAATCATCCCTTGCTCAATCACCGCATAAGAACGAGGTCCCAAACCTGTCCCCAGAAAAATATCGGTAATATCCTTACGCCGACATTTTGTACCATTCAAGAAATAATCCGACTTACCCTCACGTGTGACTTGTCGCTTCACACTCAGTTCGGTATAGGCATTGTATGCACCGCCCAACTTGCCATAGGTATTGTCAAAACGGAGTTCAACACTTGCCACACCCACAGGTTTACGCTGTGATGTCCCTGCAAAAATCACATCCTGCATATTGCCGCCACGCAACTGCTTGGCACTCGACTCACCCATGACCCAACGAATAGCATCAATCACATTCGATTTGCCACAGCCATTGGGGCCAACAATCGCCGTACGATTATCTTTAAAATGTAATGTGGTACTGTCTGCAAAAGACTTAAAGCCTGCCAGTTTTAAACTACTTAAACGCATACTTTCCCAATTAACGCCGAGAGCGTCTTGCCCACGCCAGCTCAATCTGTTTCATACGTGCCAGCGATTCCAACACAAGATTGCGTAAGTATCGGCAAAAATCGTCCATAAATAATGCCGCTTGATGGGGTTTTCGCACCAAAATAGCATCAATCACCAATCGAAATAAATCCAAGGCTTCCTGCAACTCTCGCCGAGAGGTATTTAACGTGAGAAAATAACCACGCCGAATAGAAGGCAACAACACCTGATACATATTGCTTAAATACGGGTTCTCAATCCGCTGACTTTGCAGCGTCAAAAAATCAAAAATCGCATCATAAAAATGCTCAATATCGCCTGCCTGTACATTTTTTTCCAGACTTTCCAATAATTTTTGCATCTGTTCAGCATCTTGTTGCCGCCAGATTTCACAACTACGCTGTACCAGACTACCCAAAATCATCGAACTGGTATCAAATAATGCCCTCATTTGCTGTGCTGACATTTCGGACACAATCGCACCACGACGTGGAAAAATATCAATTAAATAGGTACGCTGTAATAATAATAAGGCTTCACGCACCGAACCACGACTGACATCTAACTCTTTGGCGATGCGTAATTCCTGAATCCGCTCACCTTCAACCAATTCCCCACTAATAATCTGTTCGGCAATATGTCTGGCTATCTGCTCCGACAACCCCTCCGACGATTGATCAAGTTCCATAACACCTCTTTTCATCATTGCGATGGATTTATAGTGGTTAAAGACCAAGAGAAAATCGAGTGATACACCATCCTCTCTCAATCTAGCTTTATCTCACATACTATAAATCAATTCAAAATACTTTGTAGGACAATTTTTTGTTATTTCATGCCATTTATCTAAAACGTTATATAAAAAAACAATCTTTATCGAATTTTCAAATCATGATGATTCATTTATCCCATTGTACAAAAATGAGATTCCCTATAATAATCGCTACATCGAAAATACTTTATGCTATTTCCTTTTTACAGCCTAGTCTCCCCAAGGACTAGGTTTTTTTTATGTCTGATATTTTAACGCCCAGGAATGGGTAAACGTGTGGCTTTATCACGTGGACGTTCAGCAATTTTAATCATCATCTCCTTTTGCTGCCCACCACGTAGAATCACGGCCGTCACTTCGCTATTGGGTTTTTGAGTGGCAACATAGGCAATCAATTGATTGGCATTATTGATTGCCTGACCATGAATCGAGAGAATAATATCGCCTTTTTGAATCCCTGCCTGTGCTGCTGGGCCATTCACCAATACCCCCATCACTTGTACACCAGTGACAGGATTATCCAGTGTTAAATCACTGCTATTATCTAAGCCTCTAACTTCTATACCCAACCAGCCACGCACAACACGCCCATCTTTTAGGATTGAATCTAAAATTTGCTGGCAAAGCTGTGCAGGGATAGCAAAACCAATGCCCAGTGAGCCACCCGTTTTAGAAAAAATCGCCGTATTCACACCAATCAAATTCCCCGATACATCAATCAATGCACCACCAGAATTACCTGGGTTAATCGCTGCATCAGTCTGGATAAAATCCTCATAGGTATTGATACCCAATCCTGTACGCCCTGTGGCTGAGATAATCCCTTGTGTCACCGTTTGCCCGACACCAAAAGGATTACCAATCGCCAAGACAACATCGCCAACTTCATTACCACTGAGTTTAAACGGCAATACAGGCAACTGTTCCATTTCAATTTTAATCACAGCTAAATCGGTTTCTGGATCAGTACCGATAATTTTAGCTTTGGCTTTGCGTCCATCGTGTAAGCCCACAATGATTTCATCTGCTTGTGCAATCACATGATTATTGGTCAAAATATACCCATCAGGATGTACAATGACACCAGAACCTAAACTATTTTGCTGCTCTGGTTGCAATTGTTCGGGAATTTGATCACCAAAAAACTCTCGCAAAAATTGTTCATTGACTGGGGAAATTTGTTGCTGTTGCGTCTTCTGCAAAGTAAAAATATTCACCACTGCAGGTGCAGCCACTTTTACCGCACCACTATACGACACCACGCCCCCTGTACGTGTGGTATCAATCAGCGGTTTGATATTTTCAGCAGGCATTTTTACCCCATCGGCTGCAATTGGCGGCTTGGGCACTTGCATTTTTTGCCATGCAATAAAGCCAATCACCACAATGATCAATAAAATCCAAGGTAACACCACAAATAAACGGCGCACAGTTTATATTCCTCAATCAAAAAATAGTCATGCAAAATTTGAGTGTACCATTGTACAGGAGCAATCATACGGTTTTACACAAGGAAAAATAGATTTTGTAATGCTTTGGTAAAATTATCAAAAAATATGCTAGCATATTGTAAATATTCCAATTTTTAGTGGAAAAAAATGGCAAAACTTAGCGAAATTGTCAAGTGGTGCGATGACACACTACAGGCACAACAATTTAAAGATTATTGTCCCAATGGCTTACAAATAGAAGGTAAGGCAGAGGTCGGACATATTGTGAGTAGTGTCACCGCATCCTTGCACGCCATCGAAGCTGCATTGGACTTAAACGCCGATGCACTAATGGTACATCATGGCTATTTTTGGAAAGGTGAACCTAGCCCATTAACAGGTCTAAAAGGCAAACGGATCAAACAATTGATGCAGGCTGATATTTCGCTGATAGCCTATCACTTACCGCTCGATGCACATCCCCAACTGGGTAATAATGCTGTTTTGGCGGATATGCTTGGCGTGAGCATTACAGGTGCATTGGATTTACATGAGCGTTATCCCATCGGTAATGTAGGGCATTTCAAACAACCACTTACACCAGCACAATTTGCCCAACTTTTAACTGAAAAATTAGGGCAATCACCTATCCATATTGCCACAGGCAAGAATAAAATTGAAAAAATTGGCTTTTGTACAGGTGCTGCACAGGATTTTTTGTATAAAGCTGCCGCATTAGACTGCGATGCTTATTTATCAGGTGAAGTCAGTGAACGTACTTACCATGAAGCACAAGAATATGGCATAGATTATTTTGCTGCTGGACATCATGCAACCGAACGTTATGGCATCCAACATCTTGGGCAAGCTCTTGCAAAACAGTTCAATTTATCCTATCAATATATCGAATTGCCTAATCCGATTTAAATACTCAGGTATATGTTCATTTATCATACAGACAAAGTGTATTGTTATGTAAAATAACTTAAAACCAGAGTATTTTATGAATTACAATACGACGACTGAAATTCACCCAAGCATCAAGCAAGGACATTGAAAATGAGCATTACTTTACCAGAATTGCCGTACGGCTATGATGATTTAGCCCCACATATCACGCGTGAAACTTTAGAATTTCACCATGACAAACACCACAATACCTACGTGGTGAATTTAAATAATTTAATCAAAGGCACCGAACTTGAAGGTCAATCTTTAGAGGACATCATCAAAGCAGTTGCTGGTGATGCGTCTAAAGCAGGTATCTTTAACAATGCAGCACAAGTCTGGAATCATACATTCTACTGGAACTGTATGAAACAAAATGGTGGTGGTAAGCCAACAGGTGCAATCGCTGCCAAAATTGATGAAGCTTTTGGTTCTTATGAAAAATTCGTTGAAGAATTTACCCAAGCAGCATTGACTCAATTTGGTTCTGGTTGGGCGTGGTTGGTTGCAGATGCAGTCAATGGTAAACTTTCTATTACCAAAACTGCCAATGCAGATACACCTCTTGCACATGGTCAGGTTGCTGTTTTAACCGTGGATGTTTGGGAACATGCGTACTACATCGACTTCCGTAATTTACGTCCAAAATACGTCGCGACGTTCCTTGAAAGCCTTGTAAACTGGGACTATGTCAATGCTAAACTTGCAGGTCAGGCTGCTGGTGTAGAAAAATAATTTTTAGACTAAAAATTATTGATGAAAAGCTGGGCAGATTAAGCTGTTCAGCTTTTTTT
>SSHE01000114.1 GCA_008017315.1 Acinetobacter sp. | reverse complement strand
GGATAAGGGCTCTATGAAATTTGTCGTGTACAGAGGAAAATATTTTAAATTAAAATGAAAAATTATCAAATAGTGATAATTTATGTTGACTAATTTGCTTTGTTTTGAAAAAATTATAGATGTAGTGTCTTCATTGGATAATGAAATTCGTTAAATTATCTCCATTTGCTCTCGACACTATGCCTTGCTCCCCATAATCAGCTTTTTCTTGTCAACTGATTTGATACTCCAAATCGGTGTAACTTCGTGCCACATTGTTATGTGTCATCTAGATCATGCTGACTTAGAATTGAGACATATTCATGTTACTTAAACAGCTGTTAGCTTTCAGACCAAGCCGACTTGATCTTATTTTTGCTTGTAAAACCTTTGTAGCAGGCATGCTGGCACTGTTTATTTCTTTTGAATTAGATTTGATTAATCCGATGTGGTCGATTGGAACGGTCATGATTATTGCCAATCCTTATTCGGGAATGGTGTCTTCGAAATGTGTGTATCGTTTGATTGGGACTGTAGCAGGGGCAGTCATAGCACTGTTATTGACCCCACATTTTATTAATACGCCGTGGCTATTTACGGTTATTTTATCTCTCTGGGTGGGCTTTGCTTTATATGTGTCATTACTAGACCGCACGCCGCGTAGCTACGTATTTATGTTGGCAGGATATTCAACTGCCATGATTGTTTACAATGCAATTACCTATATCGATACCTACAATATTTTTGATATCGCTGTTGCACGTGTACTTGAAATCTCAGTTGGGGTGGTCTCTTCAGCCGTTGTTTCGGCAACTTTTTTTCCAGTTCATGTTGGCGCAATGATCAAGCAACGTGTCAATAAAACCTTAAACGATCTAGAAGCAACTTTTGAAAAATTGATTGCAGTTCAAGAAACACCTGAAAATTACACGCAAGTTTTATCTGTGATTACTCGTGATGCCTCTGATATTCATGCTTTAGCTGTACATTTGGCTTATGAGAAAGGTGAGTTGAAAGGCATGACCAAGCCTTTACAAGAAATGCTACATCAAGTGTCATTGGTGGTTGCGAATTTGGTTGCATTGTCTCAACGTGTGAAACAGCTCGAACATTTGCACTTGGTTAATCTTGTTTCGCATTTGGATATGCTTCGTCAGCATACTTTGACATTTTTAAAACAAGAGAAAAGTTTAGTACCTGCTGATTTACAGACTTTGCCGATTGGATTTGAAGAGGATTTCGCTGAGCTGATTTCTAAAGCAACGTCTGAACAGAAAGTTGTATTGGCTGCATTAAAGATGGATGTTCGTCATTTTATAGCCAATATCTTGGCAGTAAAGCTGCTGTGGCAACAGATTCAGCAAGGTAATAAAGAGATTCCAATAGAAATTACAGCCATTACGACGAAATATCCAAGTTTACATCGTGATCATGGTATTGCGATACGAGGTGGAATTAGTGCGGTACTGATTACTTTTATTGTCACTGCAGCTTGGATTCTGTCTGGTTGGAAGGCGGGTTTTATGATGGCGCAAATGGGTGCAATTACGGCGTGTATCTTAACTGCTCTGGATAACCCAGTACCTGTACTACGGATTTTTATTTGGGGCAGTATTGTATCCGCAGGCTTAGTATTCTTATATGCATTTGGTATTTTTCCGCATGTGACTCATTTTTGGCAATTGGCTTTGGTGCTATTTCCTGTGTTTTTAGTGGCTGTCACCATGATGGCCAATCAAATGTTAATGCCTGTAGGAATGGTACTTGGGATTAACACCATGATGGGATTGAATCTGCACAATAAATACAGCATGGATGCTGTTTCTTATTTAGATAGTTCATTTGCAATGGTCTTGGGCGTATTGGTTTCACTCATTGTGATTGATTTAGTTCGAGCTGTTTCACCTGATACCAGTGCAACGCGAATTTTAACTTTACATTATCAGGCGATGCGTCAGGCATTAAATCTATCTTATGGTAGTGAGTTCAAAATTCATCTACGCAGTATGTTGGACCGAGTTGGAGTATTGAATACCAAAATGGTTAAAAATCATGGAGTTAAGATTTCGATTCAGAATGCTTTGATTGAAAGTAGTTCAATTATTGACTTAGTCCGATTGCAAGAAATTAGCCAAAAACTCCCCCAATTGGTCAGTTTGAAAAATGAAGTCAATGTGCTGCAACAGCAACTGACAGAATATTTTCAAATGCAAGAGAAACAACTTTCTCTGAACCATTTTCCAATTCGAATTGTACAGCAGATTGATCTATTACAGCGGATTGCACTGCAAATTGAAGATGAGCAACTCGCTCAAAGAATGTTGATTTCTCTGAATAATATTTGTGAAAGCATCGGGCATGTCTCAACACAAAAGATGGATTCAGAAACATATGATTTAGGTGTATTGCATGGGTGAGATTAACGTTTATGGAATCTATATTCCAATTCTTTTGGTGCAAGCCATCATCGTCTACGTGCTCTTTAAGCTGATGAGTCCACTGATCGACCGCTTAGTTATGAGAGGTTGGATTGTACTACCGAATATTTTCAACTTGTGTTTGTACTTGGGATTGTTGCTGTGTATGCATTGGTTATGTCTTTATTTACAAGGTACAAGCCTTTAAGTAGCTCTCTCCGAAATTTAATGATTTAAAAATATGTGGTAAAGGTGATGAACATGAATGCATTTGATGTACGAAAAGTCATACGTCCAATTGTATTAGTACTTTCGGTTTTGATTGCGATATATGCAGTCGTGCATTTATGGAATTACTACAATGCCGCACCGTGGACACGTGATGGTCGTGTGCGTGGTGATGTGGTTCAAGTGGCTTCGGATGTTAATGGATTAGTAACTGAGGTGCTGGTACAGGACAATCAGACGGTAAAGAAAGGACAAGTTCTTTTCAAGATTGATGTAGAACGTCAAGCCCTTGACGTTGAACAGGCTAAATCTGATTTAGCTAAAGCCAACGCTGGTTTGGCTCAGGCGCGTGCAAACTTAGTCGGTTCAAAGGCAAATTTGGTCAAGACTGAAGCTAATATGAAATTGGCTGAGAAGAATGCAGCACGTTATGCGAGTTTGATGGATGGTGCGATTTCTAAGCAAGAGCAAGATCAGGTTTTTGCTACACGCGATCAGGCGATTGCGGAAAAAGAGCAGCTAGCAGCGAGTATTGAACAGGCTGAGGCTGCCCTTCAACAACAGCAAGCTTTGATCGAAGTGGCGAACAGCAATTTACATTTAGCTCAGCTTAATATGAGTCGTTCAGCAGTCGTTGCACCTGCGGATGGAACCTTAGCTAACTTTGATTTACGTGTTGGTAATTATGTTAAGGTTGGGCAAGCGGTTGCTGCGCTGCTAGATCGTCATCAGCTTTATGTCGTGGGTTATTTTGAAGAAACCAAATTGAATCGTATTCATGTCGGTGATTCGGCAACCGTACAGTTGATGGGGGATCATCAATTCATTCGTGGGCATGTTCAAGGTATTGCAACAGGGATCGAAGATCGTGAGCGTTCTGGTAGTTCTAATCTATTGGCAAATGTAAACCCTACTTTTAGTTGGGTACGTTTAGCGCAACGTGTGACTGTAAAAATTATTTTAGATGAACAGCCTCAAAATCCATTGGCTTTTGTTTCAGGGCGAACTGCAACGGTGAGAATTATTGAGAAATAATCAGACGTAGTCTGAGTTGATTTATTTTTTAAGAATTGCATTCTAAATTTTATGCAAATGGTTTGGGTTGTAGACCTGCTAAAGCAGTTATTTTCATGGTCTGGATCTGATTTTATCACGGTACATCAGTGTGCCATACCGTGATAAAGCGCTTAAATATAAATAATTAAGGTGTTATTCCATTAGGATCACGATACCAACTTTGAATGAGTAGTGCGGCTGCGAAACTATCAGCCGATAAGCGTTTTGCTCGGCCTTTATTTTGATAAGACTCAAGTTCTTCTCTCGCTTCGCGTGTAGTCAAACGCTCATCCACCATCCACGTTTCAATATTGGTTTGATGACGCAAACGTCGTGCAAATTTTCGTGCGCGAGCAGAGAGTTCAGATTCACTATCATCCATATTTAATGGCAAACCGACTAAAAAAAGATTGGGTTGCCACTCTTTGACGAGTTTTAATAGTTGGTTCCAGTCAGGGATACCATCTTTCATCACGAATAATGGCAGAGGATTAGCACTTTCAATAGTAGATTGACCAATTGCAATCCCCATTTTTTGAGTACCAAAATCAAAGGCCATAATGGATTGCGAAGTTTTAAAATCAGGCATGACCAATCTCTGAAGCAAACCATGTACGGTCTACCCCAATTTTTTTGTATGCCGCATCCCAACGATCGCCATAAGGTAGATTAAAGATTAAATCCATGTCTGAGTCACAAATCAGCCAGTCACCACGTGCCATTTCTTCTTCAAGCTGATTTTTGCCCCAGCTGGCATAGCCTAGAGCAATTTGGTAACGACCGACACCTTCGTTATGTGCAATTGCATCCAAAATATCTTTACTGGTGGTAATGCAAACATTTTCACCTACTGCGATTGATGAATGCCAAGTAGGTTGACCTGTGTGTAGGACAAAACCTGCTTCTGGGCGTAATGGTCCACCTTGCAACACAGCATGAGGTTGTACATTATCTGCATCAATCTCTAAATCGTTCAGTAATTCTTTGATCTGTAATTCAGAAGGGCGATTGATAATAATGCCTTGTGCACCATCTTCATCATGGCGTGCCACATAGATAACAGTATTGGCAAAGAAGTCATCTGTTATGTCTGGTGGAGCGATGAGACAACGGTGAGTTAGATATTGTTTCGTCACCTAGGCGATTCTCCATCAAAAATATTATGCTGATCTATCTATATAGGCTCTTCTTGTCAACATACAAGAGTTAATCGGATTTCGCCAATCTTTTTCTCACATTTTGTTATGCGTATTAAGCGGATTGAAATTTTAGTTGACGCAGTTGTTTGGCATGTTGCAAGGTGGTTTCGCTAATCTCGACGCCGCCAGACATACGTGCTAGTTCTAGGATGCGTTGTTCCTCATTCAACTCAATAATGGTGCTGCTTGCTGGATCTGTTTGTTGTTTTTTGACCAATAGGTGTTGGTCAGACTGTGCAGCAACTTGAGCTTGGTGAGTGATACAGAGTAGTTGTACATGCTGAGCTAGATCGGCGAGTAAACGACCAACCACTTCGGCTGTACCACCACTAATTCCGACATCAATTTCATCAAAGACCAAAACTTCGGATTCTGTTTTTTCGGCATTCATCACTTGCATGACCAGTGCAATACGAGAGAGTTCACCGCCAGATGCAACGCGAGCCAGCGGTTGTGGTGGAATGCCTTTATTGGCAGTGAAAAGAAGCTGAATAAAGCTGAGACCTTCGGCATTTGCTTCCATTGGCTCGAACTTAAATTCAAAATATGCTTCAGGTAGAGCAAGCGGCTTCACTTGTTCAGTCAATTGCTTCGCCAGTGGAACTGCGGCTGTACGACGAATCTGATCTAGGTGCTCAGCTTTTTGCATAAAAATTTGATAAGAAATTTCTACCTGTTCAGCTAAGGTTTCAGGATCTTCTAATAGATGTAATTGCTCTAATTCCTGTTGCCAAGTTTCATATTCTTGTTTGAGTAATTCAGGCTGGGTACGGTGTTTGCGTGCGAGACGATGGAAAATTTCTAAGGTTGTATTGAGCTGTTCCATTCTTTCAGGATCAAAGCTTTGGCGATCAATAAATTGACGTAAACTCGCGGTTGCATCTTCAATCTCACTTTGCGCATTGAGTAACGAATTATAAATATTTGATAACTGTTCACTGCGCCCTGCATGAGACTCTAAACGACGAATGATTGAAGCAACTTCTTGAGTGATATTTTGTTCCGCCTCATCCAAAACATTTAGACTGTAACTACAGTCTTGCATAATATGTTCATGATGGCTGAGACGATCAAATTCTTGTTCAATCTCTCGATAATCCGTTTGGACAATCTCTTCAAGTTCTTCTATTTGGGATTCTAAATTTTGTATTTTTTGAATACGCGTGGCTTGCGCATCTAAAGCGGCTTGATGCTGGCGAATGTTTTTTTGCCATGTGCTATACGCTTCACGTACTTCATTTGCTGGTTCGGCAAAATTATGATAACGATCTAACCAGTGCTTCGGATAAGGGGGCTCAAGTAATTGCTGTTGGCTATGCTGGCTATAAAGTTGTACCAGTAAGCGTCCAATTTCTTTTAACTCCGACAAACTACTTGGGCGTCCATTGATCCATGCTTTGCTTCGGCCTGTCGCAAATATGACACGTCTTAAATGAATTTCACCAGAATCATCATCTAGTTCATGTTCTGTAAGCCATTTTGCTTCCGCACTTTCAGCTTGATAACTAAAGACAGCAGTGACATCTGCTTTATCTGCACCATAACGGACATAGTTGGTATCGGTACGTTCACCCAAGCACGCAGACAGTGCATCTAACAATAACGATTTTCCTGCACCAGTTTCCCCAGTCAAAACATTGAAACCTTGTTCAATATCTAAAGCTAAATGGTCTGCAAGTGCAAAATTAATTAAAGTTAAATGGGTGAGCATATATGCATCCAGTGCACGCAATCTTTGGCTTAAAGATAGAGAAATTTTGCTAATCGAACAAGAGGATCAGCGTTGTGTTGATGAAATCATGTTTTATTTCTGGAGTTGTTTTGAATAATTTAGTGATGTAAAGCTCGTCTATCAATTTATAAGATTTTTTCTATTGTCCTTTAGATCGGATGCTTTGATCTAAACGTGCTTATGAGTTGAACATAACTTTAGTAGAAAGGCATAAAAATTGCTGTTAAAGCATGATAAAAATGGATTGATTAGTGACGCAGGCACAATTAAACTACGTCCATCATAACCTAATATAAATGCTGCATTATTTGGAGAGTATGCATGAGTTCAGTGCAGTTTGATCATGTTACGGTCATTAAAAAGTCAAATGTATATTTTGGTGGGGCATGTATCAGCCATACTGTACAATTTGAAGATGGTACTAAAAAGACATTAGGTGTGATTTTACCTACTGAACAGGCATTAACTTTTGAAACACATGTGCCAGAACGTATGGAAATCATTTCTGGTGAATGTCGTGTAAAAATTGCAGACAGTACAGAAAGTGAGTTATTCCGTGCAGGTCAGTCTTTTTATGTCCCAGGAAATAGTGTTTTCCACATCGAGACTGATGAAGTGCTTGATTATGTATGTCATTTAGAAGGTTAACTGATCGCTTCCTAAATCGGGTACACTATACCTAAAGAGAATCCTGTAAATTCATTTTGCAGGATTTTTTTATTAAATTCCCTTGCGGAGCTATTCGCTCCTCACCTGTAAAGCTACTTTGCAGGATTTTTATTTTTTCAAAATCTCCCTTTATAGATCGGGAATACTGCAAGAGGTCGTTCATGGCAAAACCTGAATATTATTATGGCGTTCATTCGGTTGATTCATTGTTGGAGTTAGAGCCTGAACGCGTTTTGACTTTATTTACCTTAAAAGGTCGTGATGACCAGCGATTACAAAAGATTTTGCAACTTG
>SSHE01000112.1 GCA_008017315.1 Acinetobacter sp. | reverse complement strand
CATTCACCACCTGCGTATTTTGTTGCTTTAATAGGCGTTGTGCAACTTCATAACAATCCTCGACATGGGTTTCGGCAATTTTTTTCATAATGATATAGCCTAAAGTCCCTGCAACCAGTGAGCCACCAAGCGGAATAAATTTTGTCACCTGTTTGGTGACAAATTTACCCATAAAACCATTGATGGACTGTTTTACCGCCGTGCGTGCCACCACAAAACTGGATAGCTCAAAACCACGTTTGCGGAGTTCTTTCCAGTTCACAGTTTTGGTTGTGGGGTCATACACGCTCATTTGTTCAGGGGATAAACCAAATTTTGCATTGATTTCAGGTAATAAAATCGTCAGTACGCCCAAGTCCACCGCCAAATCAAAAAAAGGTACAGGGACAATCGCCGCCCCTGCGGAAATAACAGCACGTTTTTTAATCATTGCTAGACTTTCTTGCCGTGCTTGTTCCAAATTGATGTTGGGGTCAATTTGATTTGGAATTTTCTTTAATTTCATTGCTGGAATTTTCCTTTTACTATTTTAAGCAATTTTAACAGATACATTACCTTGCCATAAGGCAGTGGCAATGTATAGAGTGTGAAGCAATTTTAAAGCGAGGCGGTTACATTTTTTACGACAGAGGTTGTCGTATAGGTGAGGTTGGGTGCTAGAGATTCAATGTGAGCGGTGATAGCATACGAGTGTTGGGGCGACTTTTGGTAGGATGGGGATACAATGGGATTGGATATTATTCAAAGTCAAAATTTGGATATTTTGTTTGAAGCGGTATTGCATCGTTGTTCACAGCCTGCCAGTGCTGCGATGCAGGTATTTCAGCCACAGTATTTTATTGTGCCGAGTCACGGCATGGGCAGATGGTTAGAACAAAAAATTGCCGAACGCAAAGGGGTGAGTGCCAATCAGCGTTATTTAGGATTGCGTACCTTTCAATGGGATATGTATCAGCAGGTATTAGGGGCAGAGGTGATTGCACAAGCTCCGCAAATATTGAATATGAAATGGCGGATTTTTTTATTTCTCAGTCAATATTTAACCACTTTGGTATCAGCACAACATCCATTATTTCCAATTTTACAGCGTGTGCAGCAGCAAAGTGAATGGATGACGGATGCAACAGCACGCTATAGCAAACAGCAGAAAATGCTGTATTGGATAGCGGATCATACCTCACGATTGTTTGCCAATTATATGGTGTATCGTGGGCAGTGTGTCAATGCGTGCCCAAAAGTGTGTCATTGTCGGCAAAATTGGCTTGCAGCGTGGGGGCGTGGTGAAGCCTTAAAGATTGATAAGATTGTCCGTTTGCCTGAAGCAGCAGTGCAGCAAAGTCAGCCGCATGTGGTGCATTATGCGATGACACAAGCAGCCACACTGGAAGCATGGCAGCGTTATCTTTGGCAGCAGCTCTTTGCAGAGGATTTTAATGCGATACAGCAGATTGATACGCAATTTTGGGCGGCATTAACACAAACTCAGCGACCGTTACCCAAACAGATCTATGTCTTTACTGTGCTGGAATTACCACCATCACAATTGGATTTTCTGCGTCGATTGGCACAGTTTTGCGAGATTCAGATTTTTCATTATACGCCTTCACAGGAATATTGGGCGGACAGTGTGGATCCAAAATGGAAAGCCAAATACGCTTTAAAACATCCAGATGCTGCGGTGTATTATGAAAGTCGTCATCCATTATTGACACGTCTAGGCAAGCAGGCACGGGATATGAGTGCTTTGCTGAGTCAATTGTCAGGCGGAGAGGAGGGCGAATGGCAGGATGCTTTCCCAGATGTGCCACCCAATACGATATTGGAAAAGTTGCAATCTGATATTCTGCATTTGCGTGAACCCGTTGCAGGGGAATATGTTTTGCAGGCGGAAGAAGATGCGTTACAAATTCATGTTTGTCATTCGACCTTGCGTCAATTGGAGGTATTAAAAGAACAGTTGATTGCATGGCTCAATACTCCTACCAAGCAGCCAAGAGCATTAGATGAGATTTTAATTCTAGTGCCAAATTTGCAGGACGTTGAACCACTGATTCGTACCGTATTTGCACAAAATTATGAAACCAAACAGGTCAATTTGGCAGTGAAAATTGCAGGTGTGCCTGTGCTGGATGCGGTACAACTTTGGCAAGCTTTGACCTTAAGAATTCAATTATTACAACAGCGTTTTACACGAGAGCAATTTATTGATTATTTAAGTTTATTGCCGATACAGGCATTATATCAACTTAATTTTGAAGACATTCAACGCATTGCCGACATATTGGCACAAGCAGGGTTTAAACGAGGCTTTGATCGCCAACACTTGCAACAGACATTGAGTGCAGAGGATACGGATTATCGTTTTAGCTTGCATTATGCTTTGCAGCGTCTTGCTTTGGCGATTGCGATGCCCGAACATGCGTTATATGCAGATGTACTGAGTTTAACAGAAGTGCGGCAGAGTGATTTTGAATTGATTGCCAAATGTTTGAGCATTTATCAGGATCTTGATGTTCGTCGGGATTGGCTTGCGGTGAGGTCGATGGATACACAGCAAGATATTGAAGCACATTTGGATTGTATTGCTCAGGAATTGCAGGATTTTAGCCAGATTGCAGGGTTTAAACCTGTGCAAGATGCGTTTGATACATTCAAGCGAATTATTCGAGTGACCATTACCGAACAGCAAAAACGAGATGGCACATTGTCGGCATTACAGTTGCCTTTGCAATATGTATTAGATGAAATTGCCAATAGTATTGAGCATCAGATTGGACAAACTGAACCGACAGGGCATATTACTTTTGCTCAGATCGGGCAATTACGTCCTTTACCTTACAAATTGATGGTGTGTCTGAATCTGGATATGGGGACATTTCCCAATCGGGATAACCATATTCCGTTTGATTTGATGGAATTGTTACGGGCGGAGTTGGGCGACCGTTCACGATTGGATGATGAACAGGGGGCTTTTTTGGATGCACTATTGCAGGCACAAGAGGGTTTTTGGCTATTTTATAATGGTTTTGATGTCAATGACCATGAGGTGCGTGACCCTTCGAGCGTAGTACAAGAGCTATTGGCACATCTTGCCGAAATCGTCGCAAAGCAGCCCAATAGTCCCGATACAGTCGTGTTAGATGGGATAAAAATCCCTGCCCAGCTACAGCCTTTATTTCATATCCATTCATTACAACCTTTTGATAAAAAAGTTTTTGCTGCAAAAGAATCTGCTGTATTTGCTAGTCAATGGTTTGGCGTAGCACAGCAATTATTACAACCACAGCAACAGGCATTTCATTGGTTAAATTGTCCGTATCCACAGCAAAATCCAGAAAAAATCCAGATCAATGCACAGCAATGGATAAAAGACCTATGTTGTCCTGCTCAGCATTTTTTGCGTCATGTCGGGATAGCCAATGTTGAAATGCAAGCAGAAGTGGACGATGTTGAACCTTTGCAATTGAATGGATTGCAAAAATATGCAGTACGGGATTATTTGCAACAACAGCTCAAATCTACCACAGCAAACGTTTCGGATGATACGTATCAGTTGCTACAAGACAAATTACCGATTGGTAAAATGCAGTCGGCAACATTGCAGATGGCCATCGATGAATATCATTGGGTTGCAGGGCGATTGGCATATTATGGCGGTGAGATTACGCCATTAACACAGCGACGCTGGCAGTATGATGAGCAGACACAATTTTTATTATCGTCGCCAGAGCAAAAGGATGCGACGCAATGGGTCAGTTTAACGGCATCAGGCTGTTACGCCGAACGTCCATTAGTAGTTTGGCTGGAATATCTGTTATGGCGTGCCAGTACCGATACAAGTGAACATTTACAACGCATTGCTTTATTTAAAAATAATACGCTGAGAGTGCAAGGACTAAACCAGCAACAGGCACACGCATATTTAACTGATTGGTTAGCGGTGTGGCGATTGGCACAGCAACATCCGTTTGTACTGCCACCTGCATTGTTCGCCAATGTGCTAAAAAATGCACCGCAATGGGCATTTGATACACAAGGGCGAGATGATATTGAAAATTACGATGTGTTGGAAAAAATGTGGCTGGGGCAAAATTTTGACAAGCATAGTGCGGTGAAAAATCATCAGAATAAAGGCTGCGTATTATCACCCAATTGGGCATTGTTACTGATGAATCAAGATGCCAAAGTGTTGCTGAATCAATTTGCCGAACAGTATGCGGCTTTGCTTTACCGTCCATTGGCTGAACATATCGACGTGGTTGTGGAGGAACAATAATGAAAGCACAAGTCACTTATCAACCACAACCCTTACAAAATTTGCAGTTACAGGGTTTACATCTGATTGAGGCTTCGGCAGGTACAGGCAAAACATGGACATTATCCAGTCTGATGGTGCGGATTTTGACCGAAAAATATATGCCTCGTCAGGTGATCGCCACCACATTTACACGTGCCGCAGCAGCCGAGTTAAAATCTCGAATCCGCAATCGCTTATTGGAAATGTATCATGTGGCTTTGGATTGGGAAAAATTATCCAATACCCAGTACCAACAAGTTTTGGAGAGTCTAACCGATCCATTGCAACAGATTATTTTTAAATATTATCAACACAATGAATTGCATGATTTTGGCTATTTGGTCAATCGCTTACGCTTGGTGATTGACAGTTTAGATGAGTTATTTGTCGGCACGATTGATAGCTTTACCCAAAAATTATTACGAGAATTTGCCTTTGATAGTGGTGAACTTACCCCACGCCAAATAAGCGACGACGAGCAGCAATATACCTATCAAATTATTCATGATGTCTTACGAGCATGGTTGCAAAGTCAGCCACAGGATGTGATTGATCTTTTATTATGGTGTAATCAGCTTAAACAGACCGAAGCCTATATTGATCATGTTGCACAAACTTTGAATTTTACTCAAGCCACATTACAGGCAGTGACATGTCCAGACCTTGATTTAGCGGCATTAAAGGCAGAATTACAGACCTTGATAGAGTATCGGGACAGTGATTTGATCGCTTTGCAGGATTATTTTTATCGTGATGGTGCATATTATCCATATGTCAGTAAACATGCCTTTAAAGATACACGCTTACACAGCTTAAAAGCCCTGATTGACATCATGCAACAACAGGGCATTATGCTATATTTTAGCCCTGTGTCGGCGGCGTTAGTTGCAGATGTTGAAGGGATATTTTTAGACAGTAACGGCAAATTTAGACCTAAATTATTGAATAAATGTGATGACAGTATTCGAGATAAACTGTATCAGCAGCCATTATTTCGTAGTTTAAATCGCATCGTCGAATTGCGCCAACAACTTAAACAGCAACTGGTGGAGTTAGATGATTATCTACATTATTATTTGAGCCTTGAACTTAAACAGCGTTTGCCGCAAGTGTTATTGCAAGCAGGGGAAACCACGTTTAATCAACAGATTGCAACCTTAAGTGCGGCATTACAAGGTGAACATAAACAACGTTTAGCCCAAGCCATACAGCAGCGTTATCCGATTATTTTGGTGGATGAATTTCAGGATACCAACCAACAACAGGATAATATGTTACAGGCGATTTGGCGTGATGCCAGCCGTGTAACGCAGGGTTGTTTTATTGCCGTAGGCGACCCAAAACAGGCAATTTATGGTTTTCGTGGTGGGGATGTCTTGACCTATATCAATGCCTTTAATGATATTGCGGCAAAACAGGGTGGTTTTTATCGTTTAAGTGAAAATTTCCGTTCTATTCCTGCTTTGGTGCAGGCGGTTGATGCGTTGTTTATGCGTCAAACGGCTTTTGGTGAGGGGATTGATTATTATACCGCCCAAGCAGGCTTAAAAGATGATGCCCCACTGATTGAAGCAGGGCAAAAAGATACGCAGCCTTTACGCTGGTTAGCACTCAATGAACAGCAAAATGGCAATGAAGCCTATTTAATCGCACATAAGATTCGTTATTTATTGGCACAGGCACAGCAAGGGCAACTGTATATTGAACGGCAGGGGCAAAAACAGCCGATAATTGCCGATGATATTGCGGTACTCGCTGGCAGTAATTTTGAGCTGAATCAGCTACAAAAACAGCTTGAAGCCTTACAGATTCCTGTCAATCGTACCACGCAAAACAGTGTGTTTAGCAGTGCATCGGCACAGGATGTCGGGGCATTATTACAAGCCATGCAGCAGCCTGAACGGGAAGCGGTGTTAAAACGTGCGTTACTCACCCCTGCGATTGGTTTGACTTTGCAAGATTTTTGTCAGTTTGAGCAAGATGCCGAGGGGATGAATCAGCATGTCCAACATTTTCGTTATGCACGCCAACTTTGGCTACAAAAAGGCTTTTTGATTGCATGGCAATGGTTGGCAGAAAAATATCTGATCTGGCAAAACTTGGCGGCACATACAGGGCTACAAGCCGAGCGTGCCATCGTCAATACCCGTCATCTTATCGAAGTGCTTAGCCAACATAGTCGCCACTATGCCAGTGTGCAGCATTTAATTCAGTGGTATCAGTTACAACTGGGGTCACCTGCATTACGAGAATGGGAGTTGGAACGTCAATTGTCCAGTGAATCGGGTGTACAACTGATGACCATTCACAAATCCAAAGGACTGGAATTTAAAATCGTCTTTCTCATGCACGCCAATAAAGATGTCGATGTGACAAAAACCAAACTTGGGTTTTATCAAGATGCGGATACTCGAGTGATTGCGATTTCCCCCAAATTGATTGAAAAGAATGACGCTGCAAAACAGGCACATCTGGATAAAATTTATGGCGAAAATCATCGGCTTTGGTATGTGGCACTCACACGTGCCAGCTATCGGATTTATGCCGTATTGCCCTATCAAAAGACAGCAACGCAAGGCGGTATTGCCTTTTGGCTGACGGCACAGCAGGATGAATTTCAACATGCGGCAAGTCTTCATGATGATGCAGTGAGCCCAAATATCGACTACCAACAGCAACAGGAGCAAATGCCAGAACTATATGCTGTACCGTATCCAGCAAAGCAATTTTATCCAAAAAAGCGTACCAGTTTTAGCCAACTTGCAGCACATCTTCACTATCATCAGGCACAGGATGCGTTGGCAGAATTTTCTGTCACCGTTCAAGCGGCTGAGGATGAGGTGAATTATACCGATGTGTTTACGCCATCTACTGCACAACATGCACAGCCTTTGCCTTGGATTCAGCAATATTTCCCAAAAGGTAAGCAAGGTGGAAATTGCTTACATGCGATTTTTGAACAGATTGATTTTCAAAAACCGCAAACATGGGGGAGCGAATGTTATAAACAGTTGCATTATCATGGTTTGTGGCAGCCACTTTTAGCGGCATACACGGCACATCATCTGGAGCAGGCAGATGCTGAGAGCATGATAAAAATGCAGATAGTGGCATTATTACAACAATGGATCGGGCAAATTTTGGCAACACCATTGCTTGCTGTACAAGGGTTTGCACTGAAAGATTTAACAGCAGCACATCGTTTACCTGAATTGTCGTTTTATTTAGGTTTGGCTGACCAGCATTTCAATAGTCAGATCATTCATCAATTATTTTTGGATGATGGCATTGTCATGCCTGCATTTGAGACGGCTCATAGTGCACGTTATTTGAATGGGGCAATCGACTTGGTATTTTTTGATGGACAACGCTATCACATTGCCGATTATAAGAGTAATACACTGGGGGAAAGTCTGGAAGATTATGCGATAAACAATATTGAACGGAATATGTCAATGGCGAGTTATTGGTTGCAGGCGAGTATTTACCTAGTGGTGTTGCATCGTTATTTAAAGGTGCATTTGCAAGGTTATGTGATTGAGCAGCATTTAGGGGCAGCACATTACCTGTATTTGCGAGGCATGATGGGGCAACAGGACTATGGCGTAAAATCATGGCAACCTGATGTACAGTTTATTTTAGAGCTGGATGGTTTACTTGGCGTAGCTGCGAATGCACAGCAAACTGTGGATAACTATGTGTAAAACTCTGTGCATAATGATATGGATAACTTTGTGAATAAGTCTGGGGATAAGCGTGTGGAAAATATGTTGAAAGAAAACACAGCAACAACATGGTATCAGACATGGGTGGACTATTTATGCCAGCCACCATTTTATCATGGTGAAAATCAACAGGAAATTAAAACGATAGTTGAGCAGTTATGTTTGGTACAAGAGCAGGGTGATAGCTGTATGCGGTGTGAGCATTGTCCGCAGGGTGTTGATGAAATGACCCATTCATTTATTGGGCAATTACCTGTGCATAAGCCATTGGTCTGGGATGCACCATATTTATATTTACAGCGTTATTGGGCACTGGAACATCAATTGGCACAACGTGTCAGTGCATTGGTAAAACAGCATGTGCCGCAAGTGGATACGGCTGAATTTGCGGATTTATTGACCGATAGTCAGCAAAAACAGGCGTTGGCTGTGGGGGTTAATAGTGCTTTTGCCATGATTACAGGTGGGCCTGGTACGGGTAAGACCTATATTTTGGCAAGGATTGTGGCGGTATTGAAGAAATTTTACCCCGAAATGCGTATTGCTATGGCAGCTCCAACGGGAAAAGCCGCACAACGTATGCAGGAAGCTTTGCAGAATGCCTTTAGTGACCAAAAATTGCTGCAAGCAGGCTTATACCATCCCGATTTTGCCACGCAGCACACCCAGACGTTGCATCGCTTGCTGGGTATGGGGCATCGGCAAATCCCGCGTTTTCATCAGCATCATCCTTTGCCGTATGATGTAGTGGTGGTGGATGAAGCCTCTATGTTGGATTTGACCCTAGCAAATGCGTTGTTCAATGCAATTCAAGCCCCGACACGGCTGATTTTACTTGGGGATGCCAATCAGCTCAGTTCGGTGGATGTGGGCTATGTACTCGCAGATTTGCATCAAGTGCCACAATTGCAACCTTATCAAATCGCCTTGAAAACCAGTCGTCGCTTTTCTGATGATGCCCAAATTGGACGCTTTGCCCGATTTATTTATGCCGAACAAAATACAACAGTGCAAACATGGCGAGAGAGCATTCAGCCACAGCATATCGAAAAGGGACAAAGTTTTGAGATAGCATTGGCCGAACAGGATTCAAATCATCCTTTACCTAAAGACTGGGTTGGCTTCTATCCGTTGGCAAAACAATTACATCAGGCTGACATTCAATCGCTGTATCAGACTTTGGCACAAGGGTATGCGGATTATATTGTGGCATTAAAGCAGCATCGACAAGGCAGTATAGATAAAGTGCAGTTGGCAATCGTATTTGATCATTATCGGATTCTGGTGGTGATGCGTTATTTTGAGCTTGGGTTGGATGCGATTAATCATGCCATGACCATGTATCTTAAGGAAAAATTACATATTGTGCATGAGGGTGAGTGGTTTTATGGTCGTCCTGTGATGATGCAGTATAATGACTACCAACTTGGGCTATCCAATGGTGATATTGGCATTTGCTTGGTTGATCCCAATCAGCCTGAACAATACAGTGTCTATTTTCCAAGTTTACACAAAGATATTGCTGCCGCCCGTTTGCCACAATCGATTCAGACCGCATTTGCCCTCACGATTCATAAATCACAAGGCTCGGAATTTCGTCATACGGCTGTGGTACTTGACCAGCGTGCGGAAAATCTATTGAGTAAAGAGCTGCTTTATACAGCGATTACCCGAGCGAAAAAAATGGTCAGTATTTATAGTTCGGAAATGGCTTTGGTACAAAGTTTGTGCAATCAAACGCAGCGTCAGAGTGGGCTGGCACAGCAAATCCAGCGTGGATGTTGAGGTATAAAGATATGTGGATTGTTGTAAGCATTTGCTTACATAGATTCAAGAGATTAGCCAGTAGTCGTAGATGAGATGTTCTGCCAATATAGCCACATAAAGCTTGATTAGGATGATTGGGCAAACCGCAAAGAATGATTCTATCGGTCGTGAGACCTTGCGGACTTACATGATGTGAGTGAAGATATCTCAGTAGAGATTGCGATACCTTAAGCCTTATAGTTTTGGGAGAGACTATGGGGCTTTTATTTTATCTGTTTTTTATTGTAAAGCTTGGAAAAATCTTGCTATTTTGATGGAATCAGGTAAAATACCCAACACCAAAAAGCCGACATAGCTCAGTTGGTAGAGCAACTGACTTGTAATCAGTAGGTCCTCAGTTCGAATCCGAGTGTCGGCACCATTTTGTATAAGAATAAATTCATTTTTTCCTATGTATGTATTTGAACGTTTTCTATCTAATTTTTAAAAAATTTGCACTGTGTGAAAGCCGTGTGATGTATTAGACCTATAGTATAAAAAAGCGTTTGGGCTTGTGGTGTTGCACTTGAAATCTATTTTTAAAAGATTGAAATACTAAAAACGTTGTTTTGGTGATTGCAATAATGTGATACAGACATAAAAAAGCCACTGTCATGATGCAGTGGCTTTCTTGAATATGGCGTCCCTACGGGGATTCGAACCCCGGTTACCGCCGTGAAAGGGCGATGTCCTAGGCCTCTAGACGATAGGGACGCAGAGTACAAGCACTAAAAAGCATCTTGTTTAGAACGAGATGGATTCTAAAGGTATATTGCGATTGATGCAAACATTTTCTTGGTATTTTGGGTTGATCGCATTTTTTTTGTACGTTAATTGTAGGTTTGTCATGACATAAGTCGAAAATCATCGCATTCAATGGCGTTTATTAAGGAAAGACGAATGAATTTTCTTGCTGATTTGTGATTCCACACTTAGCATAGTGCGTTAAATCGCAATGATATTTTTCAGGATAAAACATCGATATGACTAGCCTTGCACATCAAGCAACGGAAAATCGTTCTGTGGCAGAATTTACCGAGCAAGCATATTTGAATTATGCCATGTATGTCATTATGGACAGGGCATTGCCGCATATTGGTGATGGTTTGAAGCCTGTGCAGCGTCGGATTGTCTATGCCATGAGTGAACTTGGGCTCAAAAGCTCAGGTAAACCGAAGAAGTCGGCACGTACAGTGGGGGATGTACTGGGTAAATATCATCCACATGGTGATAGTGCCTGTTATGAGGCGATGGTTTTGATGGCACAGCCTTTTAGTTATCGTTATCCATTGGTTGAAGGACAGGGTAACTGGGGGTCACCTGATGACCCAAAATCCTTTGCGGCAATGCGTTATACCGAAGCCAAATTGTCTGCATATAGTGAACTGTTGTTGAGTGAGCTTGGGCAAGGGACGTGTGAATGGCAAGATAATTTTGATGGGAGCTTGAAAGAACCTGTCACGCTGCCTGCTCGTGTACCCAATATTTTACTCAATGGGACAACGGGGATTGCCGTTGGGATGGCCACTGATATTCCACCACATAATTTACGTGAAGTGGTCAAAGGTACGATTGCATTAATTCAAAACCCTGAATTAACGGATGAAAAATTAACAGCATATATCCCAGCACCAGATTTGCCCACACAGGCAGAAATCATCACGCCAGCCGAAGAATTATTAAAAATCCAAACCACTGGGCGTGGTAGCTATCGTATGCGTGCGGTGTATAAAGTCGATAAAAATGAAATTATCATTGAACATTTGCCGTATCAGGTGTCGGGTTCAAAGGTTTTAACTCAGATTGCCGATCAGATGCAGGCAAAGAAATTGCCATTTGTGACGGATTTACGAGATGAATCTGACCATCAGAACCCGACGCGTTTGGTGATTATATTACGTTCCAATCGGGTCGATGCCGATGCTATTATGAGTCATCTTTTTGCCACCACGGATTTGGAAAGTAGCTATCGGGTCAATCTGAATATGATTGGTGCAGATGGTCGCCCACAGGTGAAATCTATTCGACGGATTTTGCTGGAATGGATTGAGATTCGTACCGAAACCATTACCAATCGTTTGAAATTTCATTTGGATAAAATTGAAAAACGCCTACATATTCTGGCTGGATTGCTCATTGCCTATCTGGATATTGATACGGTAATCAAAATTATCCGTGAAGAAGATAAGCCGAAACCTGTATTAATGGCACATTTTGCGATTGATGAGGTGCAAGCCGAAGCAATTTTAGAATTAAAATTACGCCATTTAGCCAAGTTGGAGGAAATGGAAATTCGTCGTGAGCAAGAGGAGCTTGCGGCAAAAGCGGCAGTGATTCGTGAGCAACTGGAAAACCCTGAAGCCTTAAAAAAGTTGATGATCAATGAACTCAGCGATGATGCGAAAAAATTTGGTGATGAGCGTCGTTCGCCATTGGTGCATCGTAGTGAGGCGGTACAAATGAAAGAATCAGATTTTAGCCCAGCCGAAACGGTCACAGTGGTGATTTCGGAATCGGGTTGGATTCGGATGGCAAAAGGTGAAATTGATGCGACGCAGCTCAATTATCGTGCAGGTGATGCCTATTTGGATGCCGTGGTGGGTAAGAGCAATCAACGTGTGTATTTGCTGGATCAGACAGGGCGAAGCTATGCTTTGGCTGCCAATCATCTGCCATCGGCACGTGGACAAGGTGAGCCTTTAACCTCTAAATTAAATCCTGCCTCAGGTGTGCAATTTATACAAGTCTTAATGGGTGAAGATGAGCAGCAAATTATCAGTTTAAGTTCGCAGGGCTATGGTTTTAAAACCCAACTTAAACAACTGGATACATCAGCCAAAGCAGGGAAATCGTTTTTAACGATTGCCGATGGTTCGGTGGCATTGCCAATCGCACTCAATACACAAAAAGCACAACTCGCTATGCTGAGTAAACTTGGGCGTTTATTGATTATCGACCAAGAGCATATTCCTGAGCTGAATAAGGGTAAAGGAAACAAATTGATGCAATTGGAAGCCGAAGATGAACTCATTAGTCATATTGCACTCAATGTGGAAGAGGATATTCTTAAAATACAGGTGGGTACACGGTTTTTAAGCCTTAAAGGTGACGATTTAAAAACCTATTATGGCAAAAAAGCGACCAAAGGAAAGTCTTTACCACGTGGCTATCAAAAAGCACAGCGATTATTACTTGATATTTAATCTGAGTTCACCGTATAGTTGGGAAACTGGGAAATTGTTTCAATTAAATGGAATCAACATGTTTTGCTATGAGCAAATGATGTTCAAGATGATTTGTTGAGTTGAAAACCAAAATGTATAGCTACAACCTATTTATGGCTTTAGATGGTTGTGTGATGGGATAAAGAAAATTGAGGAGTAGTAAACACTATGGATAAAGTCTGGCTGAAAACCTATGAAAAATTTGGCATTCCTGCTGATATTTCAATGCCTGCTGAAAATACATCTTTAGTAGATATTTTTGAGAATAACTTTAAAAAGTTTGGACCTCGTGAAGCATTCCTGTTCATGGACAAGGCGATGACGTTTTCTGAACTTGAACAACACAGTCGTCATTTTGCTGCATATTTGCAGACTTTGGGCTTAGCCAAAGGCTCTCGTGTTGCGGTGATGATGCCAAATGTATTCCAATATCCGATTGTGGCATTAGGCGTGTTCCGTGCAGGTTTGGTATTGGTCAATGTCAATCCACTCTACACGACACGTGAACTTGAGCATCAATTAAATGACTCTGGTGCACAGGCATTGGTCATTGTGGAAAACTTTGCGAGTGTGTATCAACCGATTCATGGCAAAACCCCTGTGAAGCACGTTGTTGTGACGGGTGTGGGTGATATGTTGGGCTTGCTCAAAGGCACAATTGTAAACTTTGTTTTGCGTAAAGTACGCAAACAAATCCCAGCATGGAATATTGCCAAGCATGTTGGCTTCAATGCAGCTTTATCCAAAGGTGCTTCTGCTAAATATACTCGTCCGACCACAACGCTCAGTGATACGGCTGTATTGCAATATACAGGTGGTACAACGGGTGTATCTAAAGGTGCGGAGCTTACCCATCGTAATCTAGTGGCGAATCTTTTACAGTGTGAAGGGATTTTCTCTAGTAAATTTGGTCAAGGTGATGCCGAAGCAGGCGATCGAATTGTCTGTGCATTACCGCTGTATCATATTTTTGCATTCATGGTCTGTGCACTCTATGGTATGTATAAAGGGCAGGCTAATATTCTGATTCCAAACCCACGTGACTTACCAGCAGTGATTGGTGAATTACGCAAGTACAAGCCATCATTCTTCCCGGCAGTAAATACCTTGTTTAATGCTTTGGTGAATAATGAGGAATTTAAAGCCCTTGACCATAGCAATTTAAAAATGGCAATGGGTGGTGGTATGGCGGTATTGCCATCAACGGCTGAAGCGTGGAAAAAAGTGACAGGTACCATCATCATTGAAGGTTATGGTTTGTCTGAAACGTCACCTGTGGCAACAGCAAATCCACCAATTAATACTGAATTTACAGGTACGATTGGTGTGCCATTGCCTGCAACAGAAGTTGCATTGCTGGATGATGATGGTAAACCAGTAGCTTTAGGTGAGCTGGATAGCGAAGGTCATCCAAAATCAGGTGAAATCTCAATTCGTGGGCCTCAGGTGATGAAAGGTTACTGGAATCGTCCTGATGAAACTGCAAAAGTGATGACAGCCGATGGATTCTTCCGTACAGGCGATGTTGGTATCATGAATGATGAAGGTTACTTCAAAATTGTTGATCGCAAGAAAGACATGATTCTGGTTTCGGGTTTTAACGTTTATCCAAGTGAAATTGAAGAAGTTGTTGCACAACATCCAAAAGTCTTGGAAGTGGCGGCGATTGGTGTGCCAGATGAAAAATCAGGTGAAGTACCAAAAATCTTTGTGGTGAAAAAGGATGAAAGTTTGACTGCCGAAGAAATTTTGGCATTCACCAAACAAAACCTTACAGGCTATAAACAACCTCGTCAGGTTGAATTTTTGCAAGAATTACCAAAATCTAATGTCGGTAAAATCTTGCGTAAAGATTTGCGTAAGTAATCGATGAAATGAAAAAAAGCAGCTTCGGCTGCTTTTTTTAGGGTTTGGTTTTGAGATTTAAACCTAAATTTGAAATCTGATTAAACATAAGCCATACAGGGATGAATCCGATTTAATTCATCTTGAATATTGTAGGTGGTCATTTCTAAATCATAAGATGCCTGTAAGTTTGTCCAAAAATATGCGGTAGTACCTAAATATTTAGCAAGACGTAAGGCTGTATCAGTCGTGATAGCACGCTTGCCAGCGACAATTTCACCAATACGAGAAGCAGGAATACCTGTATCTTTGGCAAGGCGATATTTGGTAATCCCAAGAGGAATTAAAAATTCTTCTTCAAGATATTTCCCTGCATGGATATGGGGAATAAGTGGAGCATCTAAATCGGCAACATCATTAAAGTCGATCGTATGCAGTTCATTGAGATTAATTGTCATGATTTTACCTTTTAATGATAGTCCACGATTTCAACATCATAAGCATTACCTTCAATCCAAGCGAAGCAAATATGCCATCGTTTGTTGATACGGATACTGTGTTGTCCATTTCTGTCGCCAATGAGCTGCTCTAAATGATTGCTTGGAGGTTTGCGTAAATCTTCAATATGTATTGCTGAATGTAATGCGAGTAATTTGCTTCTAGCACGTACGTTTATATCGGCAGGTATTTTGCGAGCATGAAGCCCTACAAATATTGCTGCTGTGGATTTATCCGCAAAACTTTGAATCATTACTTAAATCAATATTAATGCCATACGTTCATATTAACGTTTAATGTTAATATTGGTCAAGGCTTAGAAATAAAATCCCAGTCTTTTGTGATCTGAATTTTTTATTTCTGCTTGAGCATCGCTCTCTCAGCCATTGGACGTGCTAGACCAATGATGGCTATAAACAGAAACATAGAGAGGAGTTGTCGTCGTAACCCGGTGATATTAAACTGGTATTTGTAGCTGAAATAATTATCAATTAAGCAGTAAAGTAGGGTTAAGGCCAATGTGGCAGCGAGAGATTTCTTTTTAATCCCGACCGCAATAAATGCAATCGTCAGCACAAATGCTGTGCCAATCGTAGAAAAAATATTCCAATTTGCAAAAATTGTACTTAAGATAAGTGCCAGAATGGGTAAAACGAACCATAATATACGGTCAATCTCTCGACGGATTTTTTGTTGTCTGTTGAGTGTGTGTTGTAGCTCATGTTGTTGTGGGTCTTGCGATTTCGTCATGATACGATAGTCCAATCCATACATTTCGTGAATTTTACCATGTATATGCCAACTTTTTGTAAGGAATTACCACTATGCACAGCGTAACGGGCGTTATTCTGATTATTCTTATTGCGTGTTTAATGCCTTATATTTTTACGCTGATTGCCAAAAAAGTAGGTGGTTTTCGTGCTCAGGATAATGCCAATCCACGGGTATTTTTGGCCAAAACCGAAGGTTTGGCAGCTCGTGCCAATGCCGTGCAGCAAAATAGCTTTGAAGGATTGCCCTTATTTATTGCAGCCATGTTGATGGCGGAATATTTGGTGATTCCTGATCGATTCATTTTGCCTCTTGGTGGTGCATATTTGGTGTTGCGTGTGCTATATGGCATTTGTTATTTGGCGGATTGGTCACGATTACGGTCGGTGATTTGGTTGTTGGCAACGGCTTGTCCAGTGCTTTTGTTGAGTGTCTGTATAAAACTCTATTCATGACGATGAAATCCGCTATAACTTTTGGCTCAATTGCTTTTATAATAGGTTCTGTTTATGGTGCTGTTTTTACATCACTGGCCTTAATAATTTAGTTAAAGAGCATGATTATGAGCTACAACAATATTCCCCCTGGTAAAGATGCACCGAATGATATTTATGTCATTATTGAAATTCCAGCCAATGCTGCACCCATTAAATACGAAATTGATAAAGACTCTGATGCATTATTTGTAGATCGCTTCATGGGTACAGCAATGTTCTATCCTGCCAACTATGGTTATGTACCCAATACCTTGTCAGAAGATGGTGATCCTTTAGATGTATTGGTGGTGACACCACATCCAGTGGCGGCAGGTTCGGTGATTCGTTGTCGTCCAGTGGGTAAACTCAATATGGAAGATGATGGCGGTATTGATGCCAAATTGATTGCAGTACCCCACGAAAAATTATCACCCTTGTATAAAGATGTACAAGAATATACCGACTTACCTGCTTTACTTATCAGTCAAGTTGAGCATTTCTTCCAACATTACAAAGATTTAGAGCCTGGTAAGTGGGTTAAAATCAGTGGCTGGGAAAATGCTGCAGTTGCCAAAGCTGAAGTGCTTAAAGCGATTGAAGCTGCAAAAAAATAAGCCATCGCATGGTTATGATATAGGCGTAGGTATCATCCTACGCTTTTTTTTTGAATAAAAATGTATTATTGGCATAAGAGTTGCTTTGATGAAAGTGGGTAAATATCAAAATCTTTCATCCGTGGAGTAACACTCATGTTTAAAACAATACTTACAGTCGCCACCCTTTCTGTTGTTTCTACTGCGGCATTGGCAGCAGAAAACAATGCCTTGTCACAAGCAGGTTTGGCATTTTCGGGTAACGTAGCTTTGACTTCAGATTATCGCTATCGTGGCATTACCCAAACCAATAATGATCCTGCGGTACAGGGAGGTTTCTCCCTCAAACAGGAGTCTGGGGTATATGCTGGTGTTTGGGGTTCTAATGTTGGTTTTGCCAGTTCTTTAGAATTAGACCCTTATCTCGGTTATAGCACCGAATTACCAATTACTGGGAAACCAGTACTGGATGTTGGGGTTTGGTATTATGGCTATCCAAGTGCTTCTGATTCCAATTGGGCTGAGTACTATGCACGTTTGACATTCCCATCATTGGTCGTGGAAGGTGATAGTTTGTTCACCAATATTAACTATGCTGATGATTTCTTGGGGGATGATGCCGATGGTGATCAATTGTATGTGAATGCAGTGTATTCATTCCCACTGGCCGATACGGGTTTTGGTGGTGTGGCAGGTTTAGGCTATACCAAAACATCTGATACGGTATTTGGTGCAGGTACGAGCAAAGATTATTTGGACTGGAAAGTCGGCGTGAATTATGCGGTAAAATCTATTGATGGATTTACTGCCGAACTTGCTGCGATCGGTACAGATATTGATACCAAAGGTTATGATAAATCAGATAAACGTGCAGTTGAAACAGGTGCAGTGTTTACTTTGACCAAAGCATTCTAAATCTGGTATTGCATTAAAAAGCAGGGCTTCGGCTCTGCTTTTTTGTTTTTGCTAATGTTGTGGGCGATAAGAGAGTGCTTCGGTGACGTGCATGGTGGTAATCTGTTCACTGCTTGCCAAATCTGCAATGGTACGTGCGACACGTAAAATACGATGATAGGCTCGGGCGGACAGTTGCAATTTTTGCTGAGCGATTGCCAAAATATTTTGGCTAGTAGCATCAAGCTGAATCACTCGGTCTAAATGTTGTGGTGTTAATGCGGCATTCAGATAGCCTTGTCGCTGCATTTGCTGTTGATGTGCAGCAAGTACACGTTCTCGTACACTGGCAGAGCTTTCTCCTGCTTGTTGCTGTTGTAACTCTTGTGCAGATAGTGGTGGCACTTCGATATGTAAATCAATACGGTCTAATAGTGGCCCAGAAATTCGATTTTTATAACGCTTAATTGCATCGGCTGAACATTGACAGCGACTGTCCTGATGAAACGCATAACCACAAGGACAAGGATTCATTGCTGCAATGAGCTGAAAATTGGCAGGAAAACAAATCTGCCGTGAAGCACGAGAAATCACCACTTCTTTGGATTCTAATGGCTGACGCAATACTTCCAAGACTTTGCGGTCAAATTCGGGTAATTCATCCAAAAATAACACGCCCAAATGTGCCAGTGTAATTTCACCAGGTTTGGGATGTGAGCCACCACCGACCAAAGCGACTGCCGAAGCGGTATGATGTGGGGCACGAAATGGACGAACACCAAAATGATGCTGTTGATTGGCAATGGAATAGATACTGGCAACATCCAGACTTTCGTTGTCATTGAGTGGCGGCAAGATGCTGGGCAATCTTGAGGCTAAAAGCGTTTTGCCTGTACCAGGAGGGCCTGTGAACAAGAGTGAATGCCCACCTGCGGCGGCAATTTCCAAAGCACGTCTTGCTTTAAGCTGCCCTTTCACATCGGCTAAATCGGGCAACTGTGCCAATGATGTGGGTTCGACATGATAATGATGTGCGGTAATTTGAACTTCGCCCAATAGGTATTGGCAGACCTGTTTGAGGTGCGATGCAGGCAATACCTGTAATTGCTGAATACATGCTGCCGCATCGGCGTTATCTAAGGGGAGTATGAGCTGGCGTTGAGAAGTTTTGCAGGCATGGGCAATGCTTAAGATTCCTGAAACCCCACGTAACTGTCCATCGAGTGCCAATTCTCCAATAAATTCGTATTCTGCCAATCGTTGTTCGGGAATTTGCCCTGATGCGACCAGAATGCCAAGTGCAATGGCCAAGTCCAGCCGTGAACCATCTTTGGGCAAGTCGGCAGGGGCAAGGTTGATGGTGAGGCGTTTATTGGGGAATTGGAAGCCACTATTGATGATGGCAGAGCGTACACGATCTTTACTTTCTCGAACGGCTGCTTCGGGTAAGCCGACAATGGTGAGTGCAGGTAAGCCCTGACTGACATGGACTTCAACTTCAATCAGTGGGGCATTGAGTCCGAGGACACTGCGAGAATATATTTTTGCAAAGCTCATAATGTTCCATTTTGGTGCGTTTTATTATGACTACGGTTTTATCTATTTTTTCAGTCAATTACTATTCATTGCTGTGGAGCTTGAAGCTGTTGCTCAAGTTGCTGAAGCTGTTGTTGTAGAGTGTTTAATCGGGCATTGGCTTGTTCTAGTGCAGTTTTTTGCCGTTCTAGCTCCTGCTGTGAAACGACATCCATTTTTGTCATCAATTCTGCGAGTACTGCACGGATATTGTGTTCTAAATCCGCTTTCGGTGTGGCAATGTGTTCTTTTAAGGCCTGTACGAAAGTATCGAGTATGGGTGTCATCAGCATGATCCTAAAATTGTTCAACTTAACACTTGAAAGATACAACAAAACCTTGTCTTATGGTAGTGAAGAGATGCTAAACTGTGGTACGAAGTTTACACGCTTCTAGTGTTGTATTTGCAAAATATTCCCAACCGTTTTGCAAGTTTGGCACGAAAATTGAAAGCATACTGGTATGAGTAGCCCAAAGGAAAAATATATGAAACTCGTTACAGCAATCATCAAACCTTTTAAATTGGACGATGTCCGTGAAGCTTTGTCAGAAATCGGCGTGCAAGGTATCACTGTGACTGAAGTCAAAGGCTTTGGTCGTCAAAAAGGTCATACAGAATTATATCGTGGTGCAGAATATGTGGTGGACTTTTTACCAAAAGTAAAAATTGAAATCGCAATTAAAGATGACATGGTGGATGGCGTGATTGAAGCGATTACCAATGTTGCCAGCACAGGCAAAATTGGTGATGGTAAGATTTTTGTTTCCACACTAGAACAAGTGATTCGTATTCGTACGGGTGAGACAGGTTCAGATGCCGTTTAAAAATGGCATGACTTTTGCTGATTGAATAAATATCAGCAATCGCATCATAGGTTGGGGAATCTACATGAAAAAAATGGTATTGGCACTGGGTTTGACCAGTGCATTAATGGGGGTATCGCCAGTATGGGCAAACCCCGAAGCAGCAAGTGCAAGCACAGAAGCACCTTTGGTTGTCGAACAAAGCTCGGCACCTGAAATGACAGTTGCAACTGTGCCACAGATCGAAGCCACACCATCTACACCAGAACCTGCCGAAGCAGAACCTGTACTCGATACAGGGGATACGGCATGGATTCTAGTTTCTACAGCTTTAGTGCTGCTCATGACTATCCCAGGTTTGGCATTATTCTATGGTGGGATGGTACGTAAAAAAAATGTCCTCGGTACGATGGCATATAGCTTAACGGCTGCTGCTGTGGTCAGTGTGCTTTGGGTGGTCATCGGCTATACCATTGCTTTTGGTGAGGGTGGTGCATGGTTGGGTGACCTGAGTAAATTATTTTTATCAGGCATTACCAAAGAGAGTTTGAGTGGAACAATTCCAGAAATTTTATTTGTGATTTTCCAAATGACGTTTGCCATCATTACTGTGGCGATTATCAGTGGTTCGATTGCTGATCGTATGAAGTTTGGTGCATGGTTGGCATTTATCAGCGTTTGGGTGGTTGTGGTGTATGCACCCATTACCCACTGGGTTTGGGCACCGAATGGTTGGTTATTTGGTAAAGGTGCATTAGATTTTGCTGGTGGTACGGTTGTTCATATCAACTCGGGTGTAGCAGGTTTGGTTCTTGCCTATATGTTGGGTAAACGTATGGGCTATGGTAAAGAATCCATGGCACCGCATAATCTGGTATTGACAGTGATTGGTGCGAGCCTGATTTGGGTAGGTTGGTTCGGTTTCAATGGTGGTTCGGCATTGGGTGCTAATGGTGCAGCCGCTTATGCTCTTGTGACTACTCAGGTCGCAGCCGCAGCCGCAGCAATGTCATGGTTGTTGGTTGAAAAACTAGTACGTGGTAAAGGTTCGGTATTGGGTGCAGCATCAGGTGCGGTAGCAGGCTTAGTGGTGATTACGCCAGCAGCTGGCTTTGTTGATGTCAAAGGTGCGTTGATCATGGGCTTAATCGGTGGTGTTGTGTGCTTCTGGGGTATCAGTGGTTTAAAACGCCTATTAAAAGCAGATGATGCACTGGATGCTTTTGGTTTACATGCGGTAGGTGGTATTGCAGGTGCAATTCTGACGGCTGTTTTTGCCAGCGAAATGATTATGGGTAAATCTATTGAATTGTTACCACAATTATGGGTACAAGTTGAAGGCGTATTGGCAACGATTGTATATTCAGCAGTTTTAACCTTTATCATTGCAAAAGTGATTGATATGGTGATTGGGTTACGTGTTGAAGCTGATGATGAGCGTATGGGTCTTGACTTGAGTCAGCACGGTGAACGTGTCGAATAATGTCATGAATAAGAAAAAAGGTAGCTTGCGAGCTGCCTTTTTTTATGTGGGTGAAAACAGATTTCTTTATCAAGGGGTTTTTGTTACACTATAACCCTAATAGATTCAGATAAATATTGAACACTATGCACTGTCCATTTTGTGATACTCCTGATAGCAGAGTAATAGATTCTCGTCTTGCCGCACAAGGTGCACAAATTCGCCGTCGTCGGGAATGTATCCAGTGCTGTGAGCGTTTTACCACCTTTGAAAGCTACGAAATGGTGATGCCACGTGTGATTAAATCCAATGGTCGTAATGAACCATTTGATGAGCAAAAATTACGCCGCTCACTGATGCACGCTTTACAAAAACGTCCTGTTACCCAAGAACAAATCGAAGCAACGTTGTTTGATATTCAACAACAAATACGGCGTTTGGGCGAACGTGATGTCAAATCTTTCACCATTGGGGAAATTGTCATGCAGGCATTGTATGCCTTAGATCATGTGGCCTATATTCGTTTTGCTTCGGTGTATCATGATTTTCAGAATGTCGATGCGTTTCACAAACATATTGCTCAAATGCAGCAGCACGAAATGAGCCAGACAGAGCAACAGTTGCATGATTGAACATGAACAGTGGATGACCTTTGCTTTGGCCCAAGCCCAAGCGGCTTTGTACCGTACTCGTCCGAATCCTGCGGTGGGCTGTGTGGTGGTAAAAGATGGGCAGATTGTGGGACGTGGGGCAACCGCTCCTGTGGGTGGATCACATGCCGAAGTGTTTGCACTACAACAGGCAGGTGAGCACGCCAAAGGGGCAACGGTTTATGTGACCTTAGAACCTTGTGCACACTATGGCAGAACGCCGCCGTGTGCCGAAGCCTTGGTCAAAGCACAAGTTGCCAAAGTGGTGATTGCGACGCTTGATTCCAATCCCTTGGTGGCAGGCAAAGGGCAGCAGCTTTTACATGATGCAGGAATTGCCACAGAAATAGGCATTTTGGAACAGCAAGCGATTGAACTGAATCGTGGCTTTTTAAAAGTGATGGCGGGTGGTTTGCCGTATGTCCGTTTAAAAATTGCTGCCAGTTTGGATGGTCGTACTGCGATGGCATCAGGTGAGTCTAAGTGGATTACGGGTAAAGCCGCACGGCAGGATGTGCAACATTGGCGTGCGATAAGTGGTGTCGTGATAACGGGGATTGAAACGATTCTGGCAGATGATGCCCAGTTGAATGTGCGTGATTTACCCAGTATTGATTTAACCCAGATTGTTCAGCCATATCGCCTGATTTTAGATCGTCAGGGGCGTTTGCCTTTATCCGCCAAAGTATTGCAACAGCCTCAAACCGTGATGGTGATGACACCGTATCGGGAGGATTTGGCTGCTTTGGGCGTGATACAATTGCCGATCCAATCTTTGCCAGATTTAATGCAAACTTTAAAAATGCAATATCAGATTTATGATGTTTTGGTAGAGGCTGGAGCAACATTAGTCACCAGTTTTTTGCAGGAAAAGTTGGTGGATGAGGTGATTCAATATATTGCCCCGACTTATTTGGGACAGACTGCTAGGCCACTCAATCAATGTGTATTTAGTCGTATGCAGCAACGTATGCGGTTTACTTTACTGGAGTCGGTACAGATTGGGCAGGATCTTTGTGTGCGGTTAAAACCTGAGCAGCATTGCTGCGAAATGAATGAAAAAACATCATGACAGTCGAAACCAGCGTCTATCATAAACGTCGCCATGCAGCACGCACAACCGATGAATATTTATTTCATCAGTTGATTCCTTATCTAGGCAATAAGCGGCGTTTATTGCATTTAATTTTAGAAGCCTTGGAGCTAACAGGCACATTACAATCGAAGAAGGGTAAGAAAGCCCCGATATTCGTGGATTTTTTTGCAGGCAGTGGTGTGGTATCTCGTTTGGCACGACAAAATGGTTATCGGGTGATTGCCAATGACTGGGAACCTTATAGCTATGCTTTGAATCATGCCTTGCTGGCTTGTACGGATGCACCTGAATTTAAGCAGCTTGGTGGTTATCAAGCTGCGATTGATATTTTAAATCGATTGCCCGAAGTCAAGGGCTGGGTGACGCATAATCTTTGCCCTCGTAACGATGATGTGTATGATCCCAGTCGTGACCGTCTGTTTTTTAAACGACGTAATGGGATGCGTATAGATGCCATTCGCCAGCAGATTGCGGCATGGCAGGTACAAGGCGTGATTGATTCGGTGGAAATGAGTGCTTTGCTTGCCCCATTACTGTATTCAGCCAGTTATGTGAGTAATACCAGTGGCGTGTTTAAGGGCTTTCATCAAGGTTGGGGAGGCAGAAAAAAAACTGCATTGGAGCGGATAGATTCATTGCTTTGGCTGACACCCAGTAAATTTTGTGAAATTGGTGATGTCAGTCGTCCACAGGCGGAAATGTGGTGTGTTGATGCCCAGCATCTTGCCAATCAAATGACGGGATTTGAAGTGGATGTTGCCTATCTTGATCCACCGTACAATCAACATGCCTATGGTAGTAATTATCACGTCTTAAATGCATTGACCTTGTGGGAGCAGGCGGATTTGCCTTCACCAGATACCAAAGGCTTTAAAAGTGGCATAGACCGTACATGGCGTAAAGAGCGTCCAAGTGCGTATAATTCATCCAAACATGCCAAGGAAGCCTATCAGAAATTATTAGCCACCATTAATGCACGCTATATTCTGACCAGCTATAGTACCGATGGTAATATTGCACCAACGGATTTATTGGAAGCGAATCTAGCACGTGGTAAAGTCACCTTATTGACGCAGGATATGCCACGCTATCGTGTGAGCCAGCAACGGCAATCCGATCGGGCAAAAGTGCTGGAATTTCTAGTCATTACCGATACGCATGCCAAATCGGGGCCACCATTGCGGCAATTATTGGGACAGTTGTATCATTTTGCAGAATTAAAAGGTGTGGATACGACAGAACCGAGTACACAACTGCCATTATGGTAAAAAGGTGAAATATGTTTACGGGTATTATTGAAAGTCTAGGTACAGTACAGAGCATACAAGATATAGGTGGTGATGTGCGTTTGCGTATTCAAACCGCTTTGGATATGTCGGATGTGCATTTGGGTGATTCGATTGCCACCAATGGCATCTGTTTAACGGTGATAGACTTTGGTACAGACTGGTATGCAGTTGATGTGTCGAGAGAAAGTTTGCATCGTACTACGCTTGGAAGTTGGAAAATTGGTCAGCCTGTCAATGTCGAAAAAGCCATGTTACCGACTACACGTTTTGGTGGACATATTGTCAGTGGGCATGTGGATGGTTTGGGTGAAATGACTTTGGTGCGTCAAGATGCACGTTCATTATATTTTGAAGTGACTGCACCTGCCGAACTGGCAAAATATTTAGCAGAAAAAGGCTCGGTGACAGTCGATGGCATTAGCCTGACCATTAATCATTTGCGTGGCAATATCATCAGTTTAAATTTGATTCCACATACCGCAGAACGTACCAATATTGGTACATGGAAATTGGGCACAAAAGTCAATTTGGAAGTGGATGTCTTGGCACGTTATATCGAACGTTTAATGCTGGGTGATCAAGCCGCAGAGCATAAAACCACATCCAATATCAGTATGGAATTTTTGGCACAGAATGGGTTTTTGAGATAGTCGTGACATGGTGTAGTTGATGATAAAAATGCAACGTGCAATACGTTGGTTTCGACAGGCTCAACCCACTATTGGCTGGGCTTGTCGAAGCCATTTGTGACATGATGACTTTCTATGGGCTAGCTTAATCAACAATTCTAAACCAATACGTATAATCTTTTACCGCATCACCAATGATCACATTGCTCACTTTGACATCATAAATTACATGATGTTCAAGTGTCGGAACGTTAAACTGTAAATTGTTAGGTAGTCCTGTATAAATGTTATCATATTGAATATTCTGGATATTTTGGATTTGACCATTGTCACGTCTGGTGACAACAAGGCTGGCTTTGGAGAAATCTACTTTACTATTGGCATATTCATCCGTTGGATTGTCCAAAATGGAGAGTGATAAAGGTTCGCTTTTGAGGAAGTATTTGACTGGATAATCATGATAGGGGTAAGCAATCACCCCCTTGTTGGCGGTGGTCGTGGTGATATCGGCATACACCACTTTCATGGCTGCTGCCAATGTACTACCAAGACTTGGATTTTGCATGTCTAAGATTTCGGCATAGGAGACTTTGCTTAAAAACGGATTGAGAATATTGCGGCGATGTCCCAAATTGGCTGAATTTTCTTCTGTCATCCAATCAATGACATGCGTCGCTGTGCCGTAATTTTTTAATGAGCCATTGGATGTTACCAAATTTAAATTCGACGTGGTTGTGCCTTGGTAGGCAATATCCGTAAAACATTTCCAACTTGCAGTGGGGTAATGTGAAATTTGTTTATTGACGGCCAAAACCATTGCCGCTTGCATGACTTGATCTTCGTGTTCGTAGTCATATTCAAGTGTAGAAAGTTGGTGTAAAGCACGTATTTCATTGACTGTTTTGAGGAAAATTTGACGAGCGGTATCATCGAGTTTGCCGGCCTGACAAGCGGATAGATTTTGTGTGGCTTCACTATCTGGGCTAATCACATCAAGCGTGATCTGACGTTCCAAGGGAAGGATTTGTGTTGTACCTGCTTGGGTGAATTGTAGGGTACATTTGCCAAGTTCGATTGCTTTGACTTCACCGTTGATAATATGACAGGTATTGGGGCTAGTACTGCTCAATTCGACGGCCAAATTTTGATTGGTTTGCAGTGATAATTGATAGGCTTGCCCTTTGATTAATTTTTGGATTTCAGGGTATTGTATGGTTTGAGTAAGTTTGTTTTTGCAGATGCCTTCTTCGAGATATTGACTGCTTGTACACGTATTATTGGGCGGATTGTCTAAGCGTTCATCGTCATGCTGTTCGGATGAACCAGAACCACAGCCAATCAATATCACACTGATGGATAGGGCGAATATTTTGGGGAGGGTGTGATATACAATGCTCATTTTGAACCGTCCTTGTGTTCTGCAATCATCGTTGTGTTGCTGAAGAATATGCTGAAGAATATGCTGAAGAATAGCATGAGTCTATGCGTTTGTAAGCTGCTTTATGACATAAGGGATGACGATATGAGTGAGCTTTCCGACCAAAGGCTAATGTATCGGGGCGTTTAAATCGCATATGGTATATGGATTACAATTACGAACAGGTACGCTGATGAAACGTATCTTCTATATCATTATGTTTAGTCTCATTTTTTTGTTGGCAAGTCGATTGTTGAGATTTCATTTTTTGGAAGCCATGCCGATTGTGCTTTTAGGCGGTTGTTTGGGCTGGGTCGTTGCAGAGTTTAAACGAGAAACCAAGAAGCAGGACAAAACATCCTAAGGATGTTGTCCATTTTGGAGATTAATGTGGTTGATTGAGGCAGCTTTGATATTTACCCTGTTTAAATTCGTCCATGGCACGTTCTTTATCTTCGAGTTGGTCATATTTTGGAACTTGATAGGCGGCTTTCACCGCTGCAATCATCATGTCTCGTTGAGGCCCTTCTGGTAGTTTTTCGACATGGGTAATGGCTTTTTCCCGTTCAACATTATGCTGACGGTCAGACATCATATAATAGGATGCGACTTCATAGGCTTTACAAAATTTTTGCCATTTTTCTTGGTTTGATAATGGTTTTTGTTCAGCACAACCGAGGAGAGGGAGGCTGCTCATCAAGACACAGAAGAGTCCTGCGGTTTTGAAGTTCATCATATTATCGCCACATCTCATAAAAAATGCGAGTAGCATAACCGAAAAGAGCAAATTTCCCAATGAAATACGCATGATTTCTATCGATCATAGGCATGTTGTCAGCACAATAGATGACCCTAGCGTCACGCCTTGATACAACTTGTATTTTATTTTTTAGTTCAAGTTAGCGTAAGATTAGGCACGTCGTATATGCAGCTTAAGGTCTGTATATTTATTCATCAAAAGTCCTCCAAAATAGGGAGATTAGGCATGATTTACAATGGCAATGCCATTACCGTCCAACTACTTTCGGACGGGATTGCAGAATTCCGCTTTGACTTACAAGGTGAGTCGGTCAATAAATTTAACCGTGCAACAATTGAAGATTTTAAAGCTGCAATTGATGCTGTTCAAGCAAACGCTGATATCAAAGGTTTAATTGTTACTTCGGCTAAATCTACGTTTATCGTGGGTGCAGATATCACCGAATTTGGTGCAAACTTCGCTCAAGGTGAACAAGCGATTGTGGATTGGGCGATGCCTGTTCACGACATCTTCAATGCGTTTGAAGATTTAAATATTCCTAAAGTTGCTGCAATCAATGGTATGGCATTGGGCGGCGGTTTTGAAATGTGCCTTGTGTGTGACTACCGTGTCATGTCTGAGCAAGCACAAGTCGGCTTACCAGAAATCAAACTTGGGATTTTCCCAGGCTTTGGTGGTTCAGTGCGTTTAAGCCGTATCATCGGTATCGACAATGCGGTTGAATGGATGGCCATGGCCAATCCGAAAAAACCAGCTGCTGCACTGAAAGATGGTGCTGTAGATGCGGTTGTTGCTGCTGACAAACTTCAAGAAGCTGCTGTTGACTTAGTTAAACAAGCCATTGCTGGTCGTTTGAACTGGAAAGCAAAACGTCAAGAAAAATTAGACGCAATTAAATTGAATCCACTTGAACAAATGATGGCATTCAATACAGCAAAAGGTGCGGTACTTGCAAAAGCAAACCCTGCACAATACCCTGCGCCAAAATTGTTACTTGACTCATTACAAGCAGGTGCAAGCCTTACACGTAATGATGCATTAAAAGCAGAAGCTCAAGGTTTTGCTAAAGCTGCGATCACACCACAAGCTGGCGCACTTATCGGTTTATTCATCAACGATCAAGTTGTGAAGAAAACTGCGAAAAAATATGAAAAAGGTGCTCATCCTGTAAACCAAGCAGCTGTATTAGGTGCGGGTATCATGGGTGGTGGTATTGCTTACCAAGCGGCAAGCAAAGGCACTCCAATCATCATGAAAGATATTGGTAACCCACAACTTGCATTGGGTATGAAAGAAGCGAACGGCTTACTGACTAAGCAAGTTGAACGCAAGAAAATGAAACCTGCGCAAATGGGTGAAACACTTGCTCGCATTCGTCCAACTTTAAGCTACGATGAGTTTAAAGAAGTGGATATCGTGATCGAAGCAGTGACTGAAAATCCAAAAGTAAAAGAAATCGTACTTGCAGACACTGAGAAGAATGTTCGTGAAAACACGATTATTGCTTCTAACACGTCTACGATTTCAATTACGCGTTTGGCGAAAGCATTACAACGTCCTGAAAACTTCGTTGGTATGCACTTCTTTAACCCAGTACACATGATGCCATTGGTAGAAGTGATCCGTGGTGAGAAGACATCTGATGAAGCGATTGCAACAACTGTTGTTCTTGCTCAGAAAATGGGTAAAACACCAATCGTTGTAAACGACTGCCCAGGCTTCTTAGTAAACCGTGTATTGTTCCCTTACTTCGGTGCATTCGACCTACTCGTTAAAGACGGTGCGGATTTCCAGCAAGTGGATAATGTAATGGCGAAATTTGGCTGGCCTATGGGTCCTGCATACTTGATCGATGTTGTTGGTATCGATACGGGTGTACATGGTGCAGAAGTAATGGCTGAAGGTTTCCCTGATCGTATGAAACCTGACTACAAAGGTTCGATCCAAGTCATGTACGAAAACAAACGTCTGGGGCAAAAGAATGACGTTGGTTTCTACAAGTATGAACTTGACCGTAAAGGCAAAAAAGCCAAAGTGGTTGATCCAACTGCGTATGAGCTTGTAGCCTCTG
>SSHE01000113.1 GCA_008017315.1 Acinetobacter sp. | reverse complement strand
TGGCAGTGGCAGGTTTACCACAGCCAACACGATCTGGAGCGAGCATGCTCAGTGTGGGGACAGGAGCATGGAATGGTGAACAAGCGATTGCTATTGGGGTAAGTGGTATTACATCGAATGATAAGTTCATCTATAAAGCTGCAGGTACAACCAATACCGAAGGGGATTCTGGTGGTAATTTTTCTGTGGGTTGGCAGTGGTAGCTGATAATTTTGAAGCAAAAAACTGGACATGATGTCCAGTTTTTTCTTGTAAATAAATCACAAGTGATGGCATTTCAAAAAATCTATGGTTCACTGATTTCACTGAAGTGAAGTAAAGAACATCGAATTACAGACTGTAAACAACAACTGTTACACCCTCATTTAAGGCACTACTTTTAATTGCCGCAGAATCTGCTGTAACACTTCAATTCTTGCCCGATATTTATCATCCGTTGCCACGATATGCCACGGTGCTGCATCCGTACTGGTATGGGCAAACATATCGGCAGCAGCCTGCAAGTACAAATCCCATTTTTCCCGATTACGCCAGTCTTCATCGTTGATTTTAAAGCGTTTATGTGGTGTGTTCTCTCGTGCCTTAAAGCGTTGTTCCTGCTCATCTTGGCTAATCGCCAGCCAAAATTTAATCACAACGGTATTATTCTCTACCAAACTTTGCTCAAAACGATTGATTTCATCAAAAGCACGTTTCCATTCATACGGCTTGGCAAAACCTTCCAAGCGTTCAACCAATACCCGACCGTACCACGAACGATCAAAAATGGTAATACCGACATTTTGAGGTAATTTTGTCCAGAATCGCCATAAATACGGACGACGTAATTCATATTGTTCGGGTGCAGCAATGGTAAAAATTTCATACTCCCTCGGATCAAGATGTTTAATAATGCGTTTGATTGCACCACCTTTGCCTGCAGCATCCATCCCTTCAAATACAATCACCACATTACGCTGATCTTGTCGCAAGGCTTGAGCGACTTGTTTGGTCAATGCTTTGAGTTCGGTTTTATATTCTTGTTCAGACCACGCCTCATGTTTAAAATGCTCAAGTTGCTGTGGGATTTTGGTTTTTTTCCAACGCCCAAACACCGCTTTGGGCACAATATCCGCCAAAGGCTGTTTTAAGGCACGCAAAATATGTTGGGCAAAGTTTTGGTCACGTACAGATTCATGCTCACCGTCAATCACTATCCAATCATCGGTCATGGACTGACGAATTTTTTGTAGCGTGTCATATTGCTTACGGCTACGCCAATCCAGTCCATGTAATTGCTGCCATTTTTGTACGCTCGGGTCAAGTTTATCCAGTCGTTTTTGTAGCTCTTTCCACGATAAATCAAACCAGATTTTCAATACATGTACATGATTGGCTTGTAAATCCTGCTCAAAAGCACGCATTTGCTCTACATGTAAGGCAAATTGTTCGTGATTTAAAGGCTCAGAAATGTGCATCGCAGTTGCCAGCAAGTCACTATACCAATTGCCAAATAGCAAGGTGATTTGTCCCTGTGCAGGGATAAATTTTGCATACGGCTGCCAGAAGGGTTGTTTTTGGGTCAATGGGTGCGGTACATCAGCTTTGACAATCAAATAACGAGGATCCATCCATTCTCTGAGCTGTTGTACGGCTTCACCCTTCCCTGCCAACTCAATCCCACTCACCAGAATCAACAAGCCCTTACCTTGGGTACTGCCCTTGCCTGCTTTGAGCTGATATTGTGCTTCTATCAACTCACACGACAGTTGTTCTTCGTCTTGCAATATAATGTCATGTTGTTGTTCTGACATGGTGTTTACCCAAATATTGTTTACTTTTCACTATATTGCACCGAATACATGCAGCTTGTAAAGATATACACCTTTTGCCTATCTTTCGCCATCACGATTTTTAGACATACGCAAACTACTGTAAAATGCTCCGCCATTCACGTATATTGTCCGCCATATTTTCGTTTGCTTTGGGAACATGATGTCAAAGTTTAATTTCTTACAACAGCAGTTAGATCTTTATGATGCTTTGGAAAGTCACCACAATCCTGTACTGGCACAACGCCTAGCCGATGTACAAGCATGGCAAAAACAGCGTATGCAAAAGACTCACGCTGAATTTTTTGCCCAGCCACAACATGAGTTGATGGCCGCCTATTTCCTCAATCGCCTGTACGGTGCTGAGGATTTTGATATTCTCTCGACACAAATCCGCCGTCTAACCCATAATGCTGGGATTGTTGAAAAAGTGATTCCAGCATCAGCCTTACAGACAGGTGATGCAGGCGTGGAACTGGCTTGTCTTGCCATTCAACTTGATGAAGACATCGCCAAATATTTACTTGTGCAGCATCCAGCAGATTATCCGCTCAATGATGAAGTGATGCGACTGGCTTATCTTGCCTGTGATCAAGCGACTGCACGGCAGCATCAGATGGATTTATTGGATATTTTGGGTGAAAAGTTGGACTTATATGTCCGTTCACGAATGATTAAAATGGCGTTTAAGCTGGCAAAAGGTGCAGCACAACGTTATCGTATTGAACCAATTTATGATTTTATTGATGAGGGATTTAAAGCCATGGAACCGTTAAGTTCCGCCAAAAGCTTTGTTTCTACTTTTACCAACAAAGAACGGCAGATGATTGAGGCCGTCCATACAGGGCATCCTCGACCGTTTGAGTTGTAGGTGATGGTTGTATATATTCCCCACATATTCTCATGATGATTTAGCCTGAATATGCTATCTTTGGGGGAATGTAAAATATTGGTCTTAGGAAATACGGCATGTCAGATAACACGCAAAACACAGAAACAACCGCACAAGAGCAAAAAACCAGCCCATTTTTAACTGAAGCCTTACCACAAGGCACACCGCAGGGACAACAACACAGCCTAAATCAGACCACGCAAGCCCCTAATGGTCAGATTCCGCATTACAATCTGCCTCGTGGTGCAAATACTGGCAATGTCGGTGCAACCACACATTTTGGCTACAAAACGGTGAGTACCGAAGATAAAGCCCAAAAAGTTGCACAAGTCTTTCATTCAGTTGCCAGCAAATATGATGTGATGAATGACCTCATGTCTTTGGGTATTCACCGCCTATGGAAACGCTTTGCCATTCATTTATCTGGGGTACGTCGTGGGCAGCATGTACTGGATATTGCAGGCGGCACAGGTGACCTTGCCAAAGTCTTTAGCCGTGAAGTCGGTGAACAGGGACACGTCGTACTATCAGATATCAATGAATCTATGCTCAATGTCGGACGTGACCGCTTATTGGACGCTGGCTGTACCAATGTCGATTTTGTCCTTGCCAATGCCGAAACACTAGAGCCCTTCGCCGATAATAGTTTTGATTTGCTTACGATTAGTTTCGGTCTGCGTAATGTCACCGATAAAGATGCAGCATTACAGGCCATGTATCGTGTCCTCAAACCAGGTGGGCGTTTATTGATTCTGGAATTTTCCAAACCTGTATTTGAACCCTTTGCCAAACTTTATGATTTATATTCATTTACTGCACTGCCGATAATGGGCAAACTGGTGGCAAATGATGCCGAAAGCTACCGCTATTTGGCAGAATCTATCCGTATGCACCCAGACCAACGTACCTTAAAAGGCATGATGGAACATGCAGGTTTTAAAAATTGTGATTATCATAATTTAACAGGTGGTATCGTTGCGGTACACCGGGGTTTTAAACTGTAAGATAACAACACAATGATGGCTTATCAAACATTTTTAAATCCCCCTGAATCCCCCTTTGCTAAAGGGGGACTTTCCCACGAATCAAATATTTTTGAGATTGGTATGAACTTATGTGGTCAATTCTTGCCTTAGGTGCAGCCGAAGCATTGCTCAATCGCATCATCGACCTTGATGCGATTAGCCGCCTAAAACTCAACGCATTACAAGGGCAAATGCTGCGTGTGGTGATGGATTCACCTCGCCTATCGGTGGATGTGTATTTTGATGAAAATAAGTTGCGTCTTGAGGCTACAGCTTTGGGACAATCCTCACCGCCCAGTATTTTTGAGCCACGCCCTGACGAAAAACCATCCTATGTACAAGCAGCTACAGCAACCTTGCATGTCAGTGACTTGGTTGCCTTATTCAAACTTTTGAGCAGTGCCGATGATGAGCTGGGGAATATTCCTTTACAGGGCGATTATCATTTATTATTTGCCTTAAAAACCATCATGGCACACGCTGAATTGGATTTGGCTGCCCATCTTAGTCCGTGGCTTGGGGCAACATTGGCACATGAAATCGGTAAAATCCAGCAATTGCCCAAACAATTTTTGCACACTGCCAAAAGTGCCGAATTTATGCTGATCGATGGTCTAAAAGAAGATTCGGGTTTATTTGCCGCACGTTGGCAAATGGACACCTTACAACAGCAAACTCGCCAATTACAGCAAGACATCGAACGTGCCGAAGCCAAAACCAAACAACTGTTGCAAAAATTCACAACACCACACGCTCAACAATGATTTCAGGATGAAGTTTTATGGTTCCGCATCTTTCTCGACTTATGCAACTTTGGAAAATTGCGGCACATTATCGTTTGGATACTCTGATTCCTGCGGATGAACTGCCCAGCAAAGCAAAACCGATTTTAAAGCTGATTCGTCACCATCATGCGGCGTGGGGTTCAAAAGAAAAAAATAATCCGCTTAAACTAAAACAAGCACTGGAAGATATGGGGCCTTTAGCGATTAAGCTGGGGCAACTACTCTCGACCCGTCGGGATTTGATTCCACCTGAAATTCTAAGCCAGCTCACCTTATTACAAGACCAAGTGAAACCTTTTGAGGTTGAGATTGCCAAAACGCGCATCAGCGATGCGTTCAAAGCCGATGTTCATACCTTATTTGCACGATTTGATGAGAAACCTTTAGCCGCCGCATCGATTGCTCAAGTACACACTGCGGCTCTACATGATGGGCGTGAAGTGGTGGTAAAAGTCACCCGACCTGATATTCGCCAGCAAATCATCAAAGATTTTGAGATTTTACAATGGCTTGGCGATTGGTTAGAACAACGTTTGGAAGCTGCAAGAGCTTTACATCTCTCTGAAATTATTCAGGATTATCGTAGTATCATTCTCAATGAACTGGATTTAACCATTGAGGCGGAAAATACCCGTCGTATGCGTCACCACTTCACAGGCTCTAGCATGATGTATGTGCCTGAAGTGTATATGGACAGCAAAGATGTGATGGTTGCCGAACGCATTACGGGTGTGCCGATTTCCGACCTTGATACCTTTGACCGTTTGGGCATGAACCGTGCCGACTTGGCGGAAAAAGGACTGACCATTTTCTTTACCCAAGTCTTTCGGGATAATTTTTTCCATGCCGATATGCACCCTGGTAATGTCTTTGTCGAAACCCTCAATCCACAGCAACCACGCTATATTGCGTTGGATTGTGCCATCATGGGAGAACTTTCCAAATCTGACCAAATGACCATCGCTCGTATGTTACTGGCGGTGATGAACAGTGACTTTATGCAACTGATTCAAATTGTGCATCAGGCAGGCTGGATTCCCCCCGATACCGACAAAGATGCCCTTGCTCGTGAAATGCGTCGCACCGTCGGGCCAATGGTGTCCAAGCCGATGAGTGAATTGGATTTTGCTGGGATTTTATTGCAGGTGATGGATATTGCTCGACGTTTTCATCTGGAAATTCCACCGCAACTGATGCTATTACTCAAAACCCTCGTCCATGTCGAAGGTCTAGGCACAGAACTCTATCCACAACTGGATATTTGGAAACTGGCCAAACCAATCTTAACCGAATGGGTTAAACAGCAAATGAATCCTGTACAAAACTTTAAGGAGTTGGGGCAACAGATTCCTGATTTACTGCTCGGTGCACAGGATATTCCAAGCATGTTAATTGATAGTCTCAATGGATTACGCAACCAAGCCACGTGGCACGATCGACAGTTACGTGAAATCCAAAATTTACGCTTGGAAATGTCCCATCAGCAGCGTCGCAATTGGCTATTTGGCAGTAGTTTGGTGATTCTGCTGAGTATTGCCATCATTAGCCCATGGTTTGTCTCCATTATTCTGATTGTGTTAAGTGTTTTCATCAGTATTTGGCGATTGGCGAAATAATTTGATTTTTTAAATATGGGATCACCATTCATGTCTTTAAAAATGACTGCACTCTTGTGCATCGGCTGTACTCTAAGCTCACTCAGTTTTGCCCAAGGGATTTTGTTAAATCATCAGGATTTACGCACCGATTTAAACTGGCTCAATCAACAGGGTGTGATTGAGCTGAGTACCTCAACATGGCCGTTAAGTGGCAATGACGTACAGCGTGCATTGGCACAAGCCAATATCCAAAACGCCACACAGCAAAAAGTGGTCAATGCTATTCTGAATCAACTTAAAGCAGAGAATCAGACGCTTAGAGCAGGTCTCTTTGCCTCAACGGATGATCCAACCTTACCACAAGCCTTTGCCGACACAGAAAACGCCCGTCATCAGGCATCGCTACAATTCAATCTTGGCAATGAGCATTGGGATGCCAGATTACAGCTCAATGCCGAAAAAGATCCTCTGATGACCGATGATAAAGTCAATCTTGAAGGTTCTTACGTCGCTGGAAAAGTGTGGAATCAATGGTTGATTGCTGGGCAAATCCCGACATGGTGGGGTGCAGCTCATGATGGTAGTCTGATTCGTGGCGATGCTAGCCGCCCAGTCTATGGTGTAACTGTTCAGCGTGATGTACAACATGCCTTTGAAACGAAATGGTTATCGTGGATAGGTGAATGGCAATATCAAGCCTTTGCTGGTCAGTTACAAGATTACGCCGCAATTCCAGATACAAAACTTATCGGATTGCGTGTAACCGCTCGACCATTTGCATCACTCGAACTTGGTGCATCACGTATGTTGCAATGGGGCGGTCAAGGTCGTCCCGAAAGTTTAAGCTCGCTTAAAGATGCCATCTTGGGCAATAAAGATAATGTCCATGAAAGCTCACTTGAGCTATCCAATCAACTGGCAGGAATAGATTTTAGCCTACAACTCAATTCACTACTGAATATTCCTGCACGTGTCTATGCACAAAGCATTGGTGAAGATGAAGCAGGCGGCTTACCTGCCAAGAAAATGTATCTCGCTGGAGTGGATTTTTCATCACACTATCGTAATATGCCATATCAACTGTATGCGGAATGGGCAGATACCCGTACCAATAGTCAAGCACTAGGGTTCTCATATAACCACCTTCTTTATGCCGATGGTTTTTATCAGCAGGGCTTTCCATTGGCACATGCCATGGGCGGTGATGGTGAAATGCTATCCACAGGCGGTGATATTCGTATTGATACGATAAATCGTCTAAGTGGACGCATATTGTATGCCAAAGTGAATCAGTCTAATGTGACAACCAACCATGCTTTTCCTACACAAGACACGCTCAAAGGGCTAGATGTGACATGGACACACTACATTCAACCTAATATCCCCTTAAAATTCAGTGGTTGGTTTAGTGATTCCGACTTAAATGGCAAGGATCATGGACTCGCCGTCGGAGTCGAATTTCCTTTAGACCTAAAAGCAATCAAGTTTTAATTTGGGCATTGCCGCCAATCCTGCTCCAACCCGTATGGAGTAGGATGAATTGCGATGTGCAAAAAAACCAATTACACGCTACACTAAACACCTTTCACTTGATGGACAAATACACATGTCAAACTGGTTAGATGAAGTCAAATTTGATCGCAACGGTTTAATTCCTGCCATTGCCCAACATCATCAAACTGGTCGTGTCCTCATGGTGGCATGGATGAATCGTGAAGCCTTACAGCTCACGGCAGAAAAGAAACAAGCGGTCTATTATTCTCGTTCTCGACAAAAACTCTGGCATAAAGGTGAAGAATCAGGGCATTTCCAGACCGTACATGACATCCGCTTAGACTGTGATGCCGATGTCATTATCCTGCAAATTGAGCAACATGGTGGCATTGCCTGCCATACAGGGCGTGAATCCTGCTTTTATCGCACACTCACAGCAAATGGCTGGGAAATTGTCGATGCACAACTGAAAGACCCCACAGCGATTTATGGCGAACACGCTCATGCTCCCACTTCAACGTTGGATACCGCCGAACATGTCGATATTCTCACTCACTTAGGACAACTCATGCAGCAACGTAAAGCTGCTGATGCCGACCAATCCTATGTCGCCAGTTTGTATAAAAAAGGCTTAAATAAAATTTTGGAAAAAGTCGGTGAAGAAAATATCGAAACCATTATTGCCGCCAAAGATTTTGCCGCCAAGTCTAGCGACGAATTAAAAAATGATTTGATTTATGAAACGGCGGATTTATGGTTTCATAGCATCATCATGCTCGGTTACTTTGACCTTAGCCCCCACGTCGTACTGGATGAGTTAGCACGCCGACAAGGCTTATCAGGATTGGTTGAAAAAGCCAATCGTAGCAAATCTCCCTAAATCCCTCTTTCCCAAAGAGGGACTATATGATGATGCACGCCACCAAAGAGCAAGCGATTGCCATTGATACCGCACGACTGGGCCATTCGTTTAAAATTGTCGCCTATGCTGGTACAGGTAAAACCACAACCTTACAGATGATTAGTCAATCCATGCCACAACGTCGTGGCGTGTATTTGGCGTTTAATAAAGCCATTGCCAGCCAAGCTCAAAATCGCTTTCATCACAATGTAGATTGTCGGACATTCCATTCGCTTGCCTTTCGTAGTGTACCTCGCAACATTACCGATAAATTACGCTTACCCCGCCTTAGCCCCAGTTACCTCGCCAAAGAGTATCAGCTTGAACCTATCAACCTCCGCCGCCTGATGGGCAAAAGTTATGAAAAATACTTACTCATGCCTAGTCGTCTAGGCAGTCTAGTGGCCAATGGTGTGAGTCATTTTTGTGCAACCAATGCACAATATCCAGCCCCTCGACATATCCAAGTTCCCGATTGGCTACATCCTGATGATGCCGAAGAATTACAAAAAGCCCTCTATCCTGCACTGGAACGACGCTGGCTGGATTCTATCCATCCACAACATCAAGCAGGTATTGGACATGATATTTATCTCAAACTTTGGGCATTGTCCGAACCCAGCATTCCTGCCGATTATGTTTTATTTGATGAAGCACAAGATGCCGATCCACTCATGCTGGGGATTTTACTCAAGCAAAAAAATACTCAAGTGATTTACGTCGGTGATGCCCATCAACAAATTTACGCATGGCGTGGTGCAGTCAATGCTATGCAACAACTGCCCATGCCTGAAAGTCGCCTGACCACATCCTTTCGTTTTGGTGAAGAAATCGCCAATGTTGCCAATTATCTCCTCTATGCACTGGGGGAAACTGTGCCTTTACATGGCTTTGAAAATATCCCATCCAAAGTCGTCAATAAACCACATACCAAAATGCGAGATGCGATTCTATGCCGCACCAATGCCCGTGCGATGGAATTATTACTTAGTGGCTTAATTCAGGGCGATAAAGTCAGCCTGCAAGCCGACCATGCCCGTTTAAGCCGTTTTATTGATGCAGCCACAGCACTTAAGCAAGGCAAGCGTGTCACCGATGTCCCCGAACTGGCTTGGTTCAACTCATGGCATGACGTGCATGAATATTGTGAAACCAACGACGGCAGCGACATTAAACCGTTGGTCAAATTGGTGGACGAACATGGCACAACTCCACTCAAACAAGCACTGGAAAAAATTACCCCGATTGAACAGGCAGATTATGTGATTTCCACCGCACACAAAGCCAAAGGATTGGAATGGAATCGGGTACACTTAGAAGATGATTATCAATTTACCCTCAACAAACTTGACCATAAAATCAGTCCAGAAGAATTACGCCTACTGTATGTTGCCTGTACTCGTGCTAAACTCAGTCTAAACACGCATCACATTTTTGACTTACTGCAACAACTGAAACGTCACTATCAACAAAAGAAACCCGTGTAAACCTTTGACAATGGACGGTAGCAATGCGATTACACAGCCTTGAACTTAGACAGATTCAACTTTTTAAAACCATCAAAATTGATTTTGCATCGGCACAGGCAACTCAACCCATCACGGTATTTTTGGGTGAACAACAATCAGGTAAAACTGCCCTACTCAAACATCTCTTTCATGGTCTAAGCTGGTTTACCGCACGTTTGAAAGATATACGCAGTGCAGGGATTGTCATCTCTGATGCGGATATGCGAATCAATGCTGGACAGGCAACCATGAGCATCACTATCTCACATCCTGCCGAACTGGGTACAGTGAGCAATGACCAACATGCAGCAGCCGATGCAGAACAACAATGTACATGGAAAATCCGTAAAATTAAAACCACAAATAGTCACATCGGGGTCAATCGGGTCGAAACGGCTGATTTGGATTTGTTAGTACCACGTTATCAAAAACAGCTCGAACAAGATCCACAATTTGCCCTACCTTGTATTGCCTATTATCCGACCCAGCGTTTTGTCAATGAAGCCAATCTACAGGCAAAAAACACCTCGGCACTCAGTCCAGTACATCAAGCATACGACTTGAGCCCAGTCCATTTCACCACCTTTACCAAATTTTTTGACTGGTTACGTGAAATCTATGATTTGGAAAATGCCCAATCGGCACAGCTGCTACGAGAGTATTTCAACCCACAAACACGCTTCCACACCCAAGAACAACTTGATGATGTATTTTCACAATTAGAACAGGCACATCGCCTATCGGCACAACGTTGTATGAACAGCTTACGCACGGCCATTCAGCATGTCTTGCCAGACATACAAGATATTTGGATTGAATTTCAACCACAATTACAATTGATGGTCAATTATCAAGGGCAAGCCATGCCATTTATGCAATTGTCCTTGTCCTATCGCACCTGGTTGGCTCTAGTAGGTGATGTTGTCCGCCGTGTTTGCTTACTCAATCCACAAAGCCTATACCCATGTCTGGAAACCGATGGTATTGTACTCATTGATGATATTGATACCCAGCTTGATAGCAAGCACCGCCCCTATATCCTGCCTCATCTGCACAAGGCTTTTCCATTACTACAATTTATTGTATCTAGCTCACAACATGACATTTTGGATGAATTGGACGATGTAGAATGCTATCAACTGAGCGAACAACATCTGATCAAACCGCAGCTCACTGCACATCAACAACAACTCGATATACTGTATCAACAATTATTCAGCACACATTCCCCCGAAACTTCTCCCCATGAATCAACATCTGTGGCATCCATCAGCACTTCTCCACTAGATGACATTTTGACTTTAACCGAACAGCTTAACGAACAAGAACGTCAGCTTTTATTGACCCACATCCAGAAACAAGCAAACCACGACCTATAGCATTGATTTTTCATCATCTGTATGATGAAAAATCTTTCTAAACGTCACTTTGATTCATCGTTCCTCACACGTTCCTAATATTTGGGCATACTAAAATCCATAAACTGCTGCCGACTGCCCCGAAACACATTCAAATCGACCACAGTCGCCACACCTGCCATTTTCCCTGTATGAGAATATTGCCAAAATAACCATGGACGTTTATCCCAGCGAACAGGCATCTTTTTTGTGTCCTGTATCCAAAGCGGATAATGTCCTAGTTTGGCTTGAATATACGCTTGATAATACTTTGGGGTGGTATAAAAAATTGGCTTGCGTTCATAATGCTGTTCCAAACGTTGTGCCATAATGGTAATTTCTTGCTGTAACTGCTCAGCAGTAACCTCTGGGCATGTCCACTGAAATTCCAAATCCATCACAGGCGGCAAACTATCATGTTTTTTCGGCACAGTCCGAATATAATTTTCTGCCTGTTCTGCACCAGTTTTACAATTTCTAAAAAAATGGTAAGCCCCCACTTTCAAGCCAACTTCTCGAGCATTGAGCCAGTTCATCTGAAATTTTGGATCTTGATAATCACCACCCTCGGTCGCCTTAATAAACACAAAAGCATAGTGCTTTTGATCTATTTTTCGCCATGCAATGTCCCCTTGGTGATGCGAAACATCAAAACCATGGATAGCATAATCAGAAATGTGTGGCGGCTGTACCACACGAGGAAACAATACATACCCCATTGCCAGCAATCCTACGAACAACATACCGATGAACAAAAATAATGCTTTCTTGCCAAAATAAAAGCGTCTTGTTGTTGTGGATTTTACGGTTTTCTTTTTCATCATCTTTGTCATATACCGCAGTGCCATCATGCCAATCTATCACAATTTAGCATGACCAGAGCATTACATCATATTGTCATATTTTCGTCATCAAAAAGCCACAAGAACATTTTAACCTGAACACATTTTAATTCGCATCATTTAAGCAATGGGTCACACATGAATATCAGAATTTTACCAGCCTTATCAACACTTAGTCTATGTCTATTGTTGGCAGGATGTGGTCTTGACGGCAAAGATGGAATCGACGGACAAAATGGCAAAGACGGCCTCAATGGTACCAATGGACTCGATGGACAAAACGGCAAAGATGGCATCAATGGTACCAATGGACTCGACGGACAAAACGGCAAAGATGGCCTCAATGGTACCAATGGACTCGACGGACAAAACGGCAAAAATGGCCTCAATGGTACCAATGGACAGAATGGTGCAAATGGACAAGATGGCACAAACGGTTTAAACGGTCAAAACCCTGAACTCACGCCTAATCGCATTGAATTAGCCTATCTAGGACGTTATGAATCTGGTCAATTTGGTGTCAGTGCTGCAGAAATCCCAGCCTATGATCCAGCAAGTAAACGTGCCTTTATCGTGAATGCTCAGGCTGGTGCATTAGATGTACTCGACCTCTCCAAACCAGAACAACCAAAATTGATTCAATCGCTTACGGTTACAGACATTGCAGCAGGAGCAACTGTCAATAGCGTCACTATCCATAATGGTATTCTTGCCATTGCTATCGAAGCAGGCAATAAAACCGATACTGGATTTGTCGCATTCTATCGAGCAAATGATTTGCAACGCTTAAGCCATGTTGCGGTAGGTGCATTACCCGACATGCTCACTTTTACCCCAAATGGTAAAACTGTGCTGGTCGCCAACGAAGGTGAACCTTCTGATGACTACCAGATTGATCCTGAAGGCTCTATCAGCATTATTGATGTCACAAATATTAGCAAGCCAACGGTTAGAACTGCCGATTTCAAAGCATTTAATACACAAAAAGCGGCATTACTCGCCAAAGGTGTGCGTATTTTTGCACCCAATGCCACTGTCGCACAAGATTTAGAACCTGAATATATTGCTGTTTCTCGTAATGGTACAACTGCATGGGCATCCTTACAGGAAAATAATGCCATTGCCGTCATTGATATTGCCACAGCAACAGTCACATCCATCGAAGCACTGGGCTTTAAAGACCACAGCCTGATAGATAGTTCCTTTAAATCCATGCTCATCAATACCGCATACAACTCAACCAATGGTCTGGATGTGAGTGATTTTGATGGCAAAAAAACAGTTGCCGATATTAATATCACCACATGGGCTGGCTTAAAAGGCATATATCAGCCAGACGCTATTGCCGCCTATACCGCCGACGACAACAAAACTTATCTGGTATCTGCCAACGAAGGCGATACTCGTGCATGGGGAGAAACAACACCTGCCTACTTTGGGACAGTCAAAGAAAAAGATTTTGCCAAAAATGGTTTACAACGCTGCAACAATGACAACAAAAAAGGCTTTATTGAAGAATGGCGTGTGAAACATCTTGCCCACAAAGATGGTTTTGACCGTCGCTGTGCCGATGATTTGCCAGCACATCTACGAGATTTAGCGGCAGGTGCACATCTTAATCCAGCAAAATTTAGCTATTGTGGTGCGAAAAAAGGGGATGCAGGTCAATGCCGTGATGACAATGTACTCGGTCGCTTGAAAATCACATGGACGATGGGCTACCAAACCGAAAATGGCAAACCCGTCTATTACTCCAAAGCTGGTGATAAAATTGGCACCAATGGCAATCCACTGACCGATTATCTCATGTATGATGAACTGTATGTTCCAGGTGCTCGTTCATTCTCAATCTGGGATACACAAAATCAGATTAAGCTTAGCTATGATTCTGGTGACTTTATTGAAAAATATCTCACCAATGAACAATGCCGACTGGGTAAAAACCGCACTATCCCTTGTAAAGATTGGTTTAACAGCAACCATGAGAAAGGCAATACTTTAGGTGGACGCAGTAGTAACAAAGGCCCTGAACCAGAAGGTTTAACCATTGGTGCAATCGGTAACAAACAATTCCTATTCCTTGGCCTAGAACGTATGGGGGGTATCATGGTATTTGATATTAGCAACCCAACACGCCCTATCTTCCAAGATTATCTCAATCCTCGTGAAATTTGGAATGAAGCCAGCCCTGCTGCAAACCTTTCCGCTCACGGTGATTTAGGACCAGAAGGTCTGGTCTTTGTCCCTGCCAAACAGTCACCTAATGGCAAACCGATGCTCATTGTCGGCAATGAAGTCAGTGGCACAACAGCGATTTATCAGATTAATCTAAGATAGTCGTAAAGTGCTGCAATATGAATAGCAACTTTCGGGTTGCTATTCATATTTTAATCAAGAGTTCTACCATACATCATAATGTACAAATTTCATACACAACTATTTCAATATAAATCTTATTTTTTTAATGAATTTGACTTGATTCTTGCATATACTCAAAAAATGTTTTTCTACCTTTTTGAACTTTATGAGTCGTCGATGTTGCCATTTTAATGGCGAAATTTTTATCTTTTCACAACTATTCCAAGTGTCTGCACCTCACTTCCACGCTATGCAATGCCTGCATTCTCCTGTATCTGGAGGTTGTCGCTAATGTTATTTGAATGGATGGCTGACCCATCAGCATGGGTCGGTTTACTCACCTTAATCGTACTCGAAATTGTCCTTGGTATAGATAACTTAGTTTTTATTGCCATTTTGGCAGAAAAATTACCGCCCGAACAACGCAACAAAGCTCGCATTATCGGGTTAAGTCTCGCTTTGGTGATGCGAGTAATTCTACTATTTTCCATTTCGTGGGTCATGACCCTTACCGAAGAATTATTTAGTATATTCGGCACAGGATTCTCTGGACGAGACCTTATTCTCATTTTAGGTGGTTTATTCCTGTTATTTAAAGCCACCATGGAACTTCATGAACGTGTTGCAGGTGGACACGAAAGAAAAGAAGAAAAAGTGGTACATGCTGCCTTTTGGGTAGTGATTGTTCAAATTGTTGTACTGGATGCTGTGTTTTCACTCGATAGCGTGATTACTGCAGTGGGGATGGTACCGCATCTTTCGGTGATGATTATTGCCGTCATCATTGCAATGGCAATCATGTTAATTGCTTCTAAACCATTAATGAGTTTTGTCAATAAACATCCAACTGTGGTCATTCTATGCTTGGCATTCCTGTTTATGATTGGCTTTTCTTTGGTGGTTGAAGGTTTTGGTTTCCATATTCCAAAAGGTTATTTATACGCAGCAATTGGCTTCTCAGTGGGTATTGAAGCCATCCATCAACTTACTCGCCGTAATCGTGAACGGATGATTACCACAACCGATTTACGTTCTCGTACTGCTGATGCAGTATTAAAAATGTTAGGCGGTAAAAATGCTGCCAACAATGAAACTGAACATTTATCCGAAACAGCCGATATTTTGGCAACCCAATCTTCTGCCAAAGAAGTCTTTTCCGATGAAGAAAAAGGCATGATTCATGGGGTATTGACGCTTGCTGAGCGTCCTGTCAAATCCATCATGACCCCACGCCCAGACCTTGAGTGGTTGGATTTAAACGATGATAATCTCAAGGAGATATTGCCCTCCCTTAGCCATTCTCGTATGCTGGTTGCTCGTGGCAACCTCGATAATCTTGAGGGTGTGGCACTTACCCATCACATTCTGCATCATTATCTGGAAACAGGTGAATTTGCCATAGAAAACCAGCTCCGTCAGCCACTGGTAGTTCATGAAAACGTCAAAGTACTCACACTCATGGAGCAACTACGCCATGCACCCATGCAGATTGCGATTGTCCTCAATGAATATGGTTCAATTGAAGGGATTGCCACACCCATTGATATTTTGGAAGCCATTGCAGGCGAATTTCCTGATGAAGATGAGCAGAATAGTAGCGACTCCGTACTGGATGATGGCTCATGGTTAGTCGAAGGCTCGAATGATATTCGCCATATTTCCCTACTACTGAGCAAGGATTTGGTCGATGATAATGAAGAATACTCGACATTATCAGGCTATCTCATGTGGTATCTCGGACGCTTACCCCATGATGGCGAATCCGTCGAAGCAGATGGCTTTCAATTTGAGATTCTGACCATGGACGGACATAAAATTGATAAAGTACGTATTCGTACGCTCACACCCTCTGACCAACACGATTAAGCCAATACACTCACGGCCGAGTAAGTGTTTTACTCGGCTATTTTGACTCAACGCTTCACCGAAACTTTTTGTTTCTCTCGTTGTCTTGCGGCTTTTTCAATTTTTTCTCTGGCGCGCTGACGTTTTAAAGGTGATAAATAGTCCACAAAAAGTTTACCATTTAAGTGATCCATCTCATGTTGAATACACACTGCCAACAAATCATCGGCTTCAATTTCAAATTTTTCACCATTTAAGTCCAAAGCTTCGATTTTTACACGTGACGGACGCTCAACTTTATCGTATATTTGTGGTACCGATAAACAACCTTCTTCGTAGGGTTGCAATTCTTCAGTCAAAGCCGTAATTTTAGGATTGATAAAGACCATCGGTTGATTTTTCTCTTCTGACAAATCCATCACGATGAGTTGGATATGATGATCAACCTGTGTTGCTGCCAAACCAATACCAGGTGCGGCATACATGGTTGCAAACATATCTGCGGCAAGCTGGCGAATCTCATCATTGACTTGCTCTATGGGCTTGGCAATGGTGCGTAAGCGTTGATCGGGAAAACTTAAAATAGGTAGAAGTGCCATAAGGTTCTCTCATGATGATGCTGATGGTCGAACGGAAACCTACAACAAATTGTATTGGTTAAATCACAGGGGGCGTTTGTAGCGGAAACTAGTATAACCTAACTACAAACACATTATTAGGGATTAATGATAATGACAACAGCATTGCAACATCACACCGCAACCACGAAGAAAGCACTCAAACGCCATACCATTGCATTGGCGATGTGTGTCGGTTTGGGACTCGGTCTAAGCCTCGAAGTACAGGCGAAAAATCCTGCACCACCTTCACTACGTGCAGATGCACCAAACGTCTATATCGTCAAAAAAGGCGATACTTTATGGGATATTTCTGGTCGTTTCCTGAAAAAACCATGGCGTTGGCCTGAAATCTGGGCAAGCAACAAACATGTCAAAAATCCGCATTGGATTTATCCAGGTGACCGCTTATTACTCTGTACACATGATGGTCGCCCCTTGATTGGTAAAGATGAAGGTGATGGCTGTGAAGGGGTTATCCGCCGTGCAACAGGACAAACCGCATATAATCTTTCACCACAAATCCGTGTGGAGTCACTCAACAGTACCATTCCTGTGATTCCACTGGAAGATATTCGTCATTGGCTAGAACGCAGCACCATTATTGCACCTGATAGCATCAGCAACCTGCCTTATGTGTTGGGCATGACAGAAAAGCGTGTCATTGCAGCCGAAGGTGATCGTATCTATTTGCGTGGCAATGGTATTCAGGTAGGACAACGCTATGCGATCTACCGTTTGGGGCAGCCTTATACCCTGCAAGGCAATGATGGTAAAGACTATGTCGCTGGTGTAGAACTCAATCAAATCGCTTCAGGTTTAACCACGCATTTAGACAATGATATTGCGACATTCGAGTTGAATCAAACCTTTAATGCCGAAGTACGCAAAGGCGACTTGGTACTCCCTGAATATGATGCCACATTACCAACATTATTCTATCCAGTATCTGCCAATCAGGTACGTGCTGATGGTCAAGTGATTCGTGTACTCGGTTCAATTGGTGCAGCAGCAAAACGCAGTGTAATCGCCATTAATCGTGGTATAACCGATGGTGTGCAAGTCGGTCATGTATTTGCAATTGATCAACGTGGCGAACTCACCACCGATCCAAAAACCAAGGAAAAAGTACAATTACCTGGGCAGCGTATTGGTCATGCAATGGTATTTAAAACCTTTGATCGAATCAGTTATGCGTATGTCACAGATAGCAGCTTACCGATTAAACTCGGTGCTACACTTTCCGCACCATTGTCTGAAGACTAAATCACCCGAGCAACCAATGCAGCAATTATCCGCAAGCGAAATTGATCAGATTTGCCTATGGTACTTGCTGCAACATTCTATAAGTAGTTTTAATAAACTTATGGCACATTTCGGCAGTGCTGAACGTGCCATTCAACTTTCAGCATTGGCAACATGGCAGCAATTTAAATTACACATCCGCCATATTGAACGCTTACAACATTTTCATACCCCTCAAGGACAACTGGAATTTCAACAATGCCTCACCAGCATCGCCGCTTGCTGTGATCATATTTTATTTCGAGGACACACTCACTACCCCGAAGCACTACTTCCATACGAAGATAGTCCGCCCATTTTATTTGTCGCAGGACAAATCGACGTTTTGCAACAGCCACAAATTGCCATGGTCGGCAGTCGGCAGCCCAGCCCACATGGTGCACAAATTGCCTTTGACTTTGCTCATTTTTTTACCGATCATCAGTTTGTCATCACCAGTGGTTTAGCACTGGGTATAGATGCTGCTGCACATCAAGGTGCAATCCAGCAAGGTAAAAGTATTGCCGTCATTGGTACAGGTTTGGATCAATGCTATCCAGCCGTACATCACCCCCTTTGGCAGACTATCATTCAACAAGGTGGTGCAATTATCAGTGAGTTTTTGCCGCATACCCCACCTGCACGGCACAATTTTCCTCGACGTAACCGTATCATTAGTGGTTTGAGCTTAGGCACATTGGTTGTAGAGGCTGGTTTGGAAAGTGGCTCACTCATCACGGCAAAAGAAGCCGCCAATCAAGGGAAACAGGTTTTTGCCATTCCTGGGCATATTTACAGTAATTTTCACCAAGGTTGTCATCAACTGATTCGTGAGGGTGCAACGCTGGTTGATCATCCTGCACAAGTGATAGAAGATCTCAGCATGTTTGGGCAACTCCCCACACCTACGTTCACGCAGATACAGACCACACCACGGCAAACCAAATCACCCCAACCCAAGACCACTGAGCATGTTGCTCCTGCATCACCTGATATTCCCGCCCATTTACACGCATTATATCAATGTTTGGATTGGAGTATCGGGATTTCACTGGATGAACTCGCCTTACAATTACCCCATAGTATTGCCGAACTCAATGTCGCTATTGTCGAACTGGAATTACTCGGCTTATGCAAGCAACATGCAGGGCGTTATCTACGCAGCTAAAGGATAGCTATGAATCACGTTAGCCTGGAACAAGCCATCGAATGCCTTAAACAAGGCGATGTACTGGCTTATCCCACCGAAGCAGTCTGGGGGCTAGGCTGTGATCCTTTTCAGCAAACCGCATTTGAAAAAATCCTACAACTCAAACAACGCCCGATTGAAAAAGGGGTCATCCTGCTGAGTGAATCAATTGCACGTGTTGAACCCTTATTAGCGAGATTAGATGCCGATATACGCCAACGTGTGCTTGCCTCATGGCAGTATCAGGGGCAACAACAACGAGCAACGACATGGCTATTGCCGATTACCGATGAGATTCCGACATGGATTTATGGCGACCATGACCGTGTCGCAGTTCGAGTGACACAGCATCCACTTTGTCAGCAACTTTGTCGTTATTTTGACCATTTTATTGTATCTACCAGTGCCAATCCTGCTGGGCTTGAGCCTGCCAGAACTGCCGAGCAAGTGGTCGATTATTTTCCAGAAATTGCGATTTTAGCAGGAAAATTGGGTAGCAGCCCTGAGCCTAGCCGTATTTTGGATGCTGTGACGGGATTGGTGGTCAGGGGGTAAGATCCTCTCCCATGAACCGTCTTCGTGTTCCATCCAATGCAGTAATGATACCAACTTGATCAAGGCATCAATCTTTCAATCACCCAATCATTACTTCGTTTTTCATAAATGATTCTGTCATGTAAACGATTGGGGCGACCCTGCCAAAACTCATAATAATCGGGAATTAAACGATAGCCACCCCAAAATTCGGGTTTAGGTAATTTTTCTATATCCTGATACTGGGAAAAAGCAGCATCAAAACGCTGTTGCAATGCCTCTCGACTGGCAATCACACCACTTTGCGGGGTACTGACATGGGCGGCAATCTGGCTATCTCTAGGGCGTTTTTGATAATAATCGGTCGATTCCTCCAGCGATATTTTTTCTATTCGCCCCGAAATACGGATTTGTTGTTCCAGTTCCGCCCAATAAAATAATAATTGGACTTGTGGATTTTCTGCCAAATCCTGACCTTTTAGACTGTCATAATTACTATAAAAATCATATCCTTGCTCCGTTGCTCCACGTAGCAATAGTGTACGAACATGCGGTACACCCGTCTTGCTTGCCGTTGCCACATACATGGCATAGGGTTCATGTAAATTACAGGCAAGGGCAGCATTAAACCATGTTAAAAATTGCGTATGTGGCTGCGTAGCAACCTGATTTTCATGCAATTCCGCACGTTGATAACTTAGGCGTAATTCGCTTAAATCTTTAATGACATCAGTCATGATTTTCCCTCTATACCATCACCGCATTTTCACGAATCACTTGTGCCAAATGTTTAGCCAGTTGCTGTACTTCTGCCAAATCATCGGCTTCGACCATGACTCGAATCACAGGCTCAGTACCTGATTTACGAATCAATAAACGACCACGACCTTTAAGTTGTTGTTCAGCTTGTTCAAATGCTGCCAGCATCACCGAATCCGAGAATGGATCAATCATGTGTTCCAAACGTACATTTTCTAGCACTTGTGGAAACAATTTAAAATCTTTAACCAGCTCATCCAACGATTGTTCCTGTTCAACCATCACACGCATCACTTGCAATGCCGCAATAATCGCATCGCCTGTGGTGCTTTTATCTAACGTGAGAATATGACCTGATGGCTCACCACCAATAAACCAGCCATTTTCGTCCAATGCTTGCAGGACATAACGATCACCCACCGCAGCACGCACAAATGGCACGTTTGCCTGTTGTAAGGCCAGTTCCAGTGCCATATTACTCATCACTGTACCCACAATGCCATGCGGTTTTTTCTTGGCTTTGGTGGCGAGGATATACAGGATATGATCTCCATCTATCAAGCGACCTTGCTTATCTACTAGCATCACCCGATCGGCATCACCATCAAAGGCAATCCCCAAATCCGCCTGGTGCTTCACCACTGCACGTTGTAGGTTCTCAGGATGGGTCGAACCACAATCATCATTGATATTTAAACCATTAGGCTCATCAAATATGCTAATGACTTTTGCACCCAGTTCACGAAAAACCGCAGGGGCAACACTATACGCTGCACCATTGGCGCAGTCCATCACAATGGTAAAATCTTGCAAATTCAAATGATAAGGGAATGTCGATTTACAAAATTCGATATAACGCCCCTGTGCATCTTTGATCCGAAAACTTTTACCAAGTTCATTCGGTTCGGTAATGATGACCTCTTTTTCCAATTCAGCATTGATGGCATTTTGCAATTCATCAGGTAGTTTTTTACCTTCACTTGAGAAAAATTTAATCCCATTATCAAAATAAGGATTATGTGATGCCGAAATCACAATGCCTGCATTGGCATGTAAGGCACGCGTCAGATGTGCAATCGCTGGCGTTGGCAAAGGTCCCAAGAGATGCACATATACACCTGCCGAGTTTAAACCTGCTTGTAATGCTGCTTCCAAAATATAACCAGATAAACGGGTATCTTTACCCATCACCACAATAGGCTTTTTCTTGGGGTATTCACGTTTGAGTACAGTCCCTGCGGCAAAACCGAGTTTTAAAGCAAACTCAGGGGTAATCGGCATTTGACCAAACTTGCCACGAATCCCATCTGTACCAAAATAATTCATACACTACTCACTTATTTTTGTCTGTTCAACTTCTAATTTTACAATAAAAAACAGCTATCCATCAGGAATAGCTGTCTATTTACAGTAACGTAAAATCACTACCCTATACGGTAATTCGGGGCTTCTTTGGTAATCGTCACGTCATGTACATGCGATTCTTTCATTCCAGCCGAAGTGATTTTAACAAACTTGGCATTCTGGCGTAAATCTTCAATAGTTGCAGAACCCGTATAGCCCATAGAAGAACGCAGACCACCCATCATTTGATGGACGATATTGCCCATCGGGCCTTTATACGGCACACGACCTTCAATCCCTTCTGGCACAAGTTTTTCTACACCCGCCTTGGCATCCTGAAAATAACGGTCTGATGAACCTGTTGAACCTGACATTGCCCCGAGTGAACCCATACCACGGTACGCCTTGTAATAACGTCCTTGGAAAAATTCTACTTCTCCAGGGGCTTCTTCTGTTCCTGCCATCAATGAACCGACCATGATGGTGGATGCACCTGCGGCAATGGCTTTTGCCATATCACCAGAATAACGAATCCCACCATCAGCAATCAAAGGAATCTGTTCTTTTAAAGCCTGTGCCACATTATCAATCGCTGAAATTTGCGGTACACCAATCCCTGCCACAATACGTGTGGTACAAATTGAACCTGGCCCAATGCCGACTTTGACCGCATCCGCACCAACATCAAGCAATGCTAAAGCAGCATCACCTGTGGCAATGTTGCCACCAATGACTTGTACTTGAGGGAAATTTTGTTTGACCCAACGCACACGCTCAATCACACCAGCAGAATGACCATGTGCTGTGTCCACCACAATCACATCAACGCCAGCTTCCACCAAAGCCTCTACTCGACTTGGCGTTTCTGCACCCGTACCGACTGCAGCACCCACACGCAAACGACCCAAGTCATCTTTGCAAGAGTTTGGATAAAGCTCAGCTTTGCGGAAATCTGTTACTGTGATTAAGCCTTTTAGATTTTGGGCATCATCCACCACCAAAACTTTTTCGATACGATGCTTTTGCAACAATGCCTGAATATTTTCTTTTGACTCACCCTCTCTGACCGTCACTAGACGCTCTTGTGGGGTCATGATATTACGAACAGGTTGTTCAAGATTGGTGACAAAACGCGTATCACGCCCTGTGACAATTCCCACCACCTTACCATCCTGTACCACAGGTACACCACTGATCTTATTGGCATCGGTAATCGCAATCAGTTCACGTACCGACGTGTCTGGTGTCACTGTAATCGGGTCTTTGACCATACCCGCTTCAAATTTTTTCACACGGCGAACTTTGGCGGCTTGTGCGGCAATATCCATATTTTTATGCAGAATCCCGATACCACCATTTTGTGCCATCGCAATCGCCATACGAGATTCCGTCACGGTATCCATTGCAGCAGACACCAACGGAATATTGAGCGAAATGCCACGAGTTAGGCGTGTTCTTAGGGAAACATCTTTTGGGAGTACAGTAGAGTAAGCAGGGAGTAATAAGACATCATCGAAGGTCAATGCTTCTTGAACGATAGTCAGCATAACAATCTCACTGGTAATTTGCGTGCGTTATTATAAACAAATTTTGCACCGATTTTCATTTTCTCTGATGAAAATAATGTTATTACTGTCCTTGTTGCTCATCAACACACCTGAGGATAATCATCCTGAGAGGGTGAAGGTGAACAATTCACCTCAATTAACGGAATCATGCCATGTGCGATACGTGCTTTATTGCACTGATGATCGGCAATCTGTACTTCCTTACAACTGGAACTACGTTGTTCATACATACCACAACTGACCGACTTGCCCACCTCTCCCTGCAAGGCAATACAACGAGGGGTTGCCTGATTGGTACCTTTCATACAAGAATACACAGGGGTGAGATGCTCGACATAATCCGCAGGCATCTGTTCGGCTTCCGCCCAATAAAATGACACACGAAAGAATGTACAACATGCACCACAACTCAAGCATGCGTTCGCATTTGCAACTTGTGTCAGCATGGAAAATCCGAAATATTTTAATTTTTGGGGATGCAATTTTAGAGAAAAATTAAAAAATCGACAATATTTTTATGTGTAGTTTTTATTGATAAGAGCAACGTTTTTTATTGGTTCTGCTGATATTTTGCCATCACAAAAATATATTCTTATGATGGCAAATACAGGTTTATTGTGGGCAACGGAATGAGCAGGCACAGCCTTAATCACTGCATCCCTCATCGGAATATTTGCACCCTCATCAACTAATTATTCAAAGCTAGATACTAAACCTTGACCAAAAACCAAATATATTTCACATGTACTCTAAACTTTGATAAAATCAACACAAAGTTTAGAGTACATGTGAAAATGATAAAAAAAACAATTCGTCGTGATGCTTATCTCCAATTTTTACATACATGGCGAGATCGTGATGTCATCAAGGTACTCTCAGGCGTACGCCGTGCAGGAAAATCAACCTTATTGACGATGTTTCAGCAGGATTTACACGCACAAGGCGTACAACCCGAAAACATCATTGCCATCAATTTTGAAATGTTAGAATTTGAAGCACTCACCGACTATCACAAGCTACACGATTATGTGCTGTCCAAAGTGAATCAAAATACAAAAAATTATATTTTTTTAGATGAAATTCAGCATGTTGCACAATTTGAAAAAGTGGTAGATTCTTTATATGTGCGTGATTATATCGATTTATACATCACAGGCTCAAACGCATTCTTTTTAAGTGGTGAGCTGGCGACCCTATTGACGGGACGTTATATCGAACAACATATTTTACCGCTATCTTTTCGAGAATTTAAGCAATGGCATGATGTACATAATCCAGCTATTCAACAATTATCCCTACAAAATTTGTACACAATGTACAACTACAGTAGTTTCCCTTATGCCCTAACGATGCATAATCAACAGGAACGTTATGATTATCTGCAATCGGTATATGCTAGCATTATGTTTAAAGATGTCATTCCTCGTTTAAATACAGCTGATGTCAATGCACTAGAACGTATCAGCCGATATTTAGCCAGTGTTACAGGTTCGATAATATCCATCAATAAAATCAAAAACACCTTTGTTTCTGCAGGGGTAAAAATTTCATTTGAAACGGTAAAACGCTATATCCAAGGCTTACAGGACAGTTTGCTATTTTATAGTGCAGCACAATTTAAAGTCCGTGGGCGTGAATTACTACAATCCTCTGAAAAATACTATTTGGTTGATGTTGGGCTACGGCACATTATGTTACCTGATGCCAATGCCGACCAAGGGCATATTTTAGAGAATGTCATTTATTTAGAATTACTCAGACGAGGTTATACCGTTTATGTTGGACGAGTTGATGAATATGAAATTGATTTTGTTGCTGTCGATACCTTACAAAACTTAAGCTATTACCAAGTGGCATTAGAAACTTTAAATGAAGATACTCTCGCCAGAGAATTACGCCCATTACAAAAAATTGCCGATAACTATCCAAAATATCTACTGACGCTAGATACTATTGGCACACAAGCCAACTATAACGGTATCATTAAGATAAACGCTTTAGATTGGTTGCTTTCTTAATCTCACACCAAACTTGTAGTGGCATCATAAAACCAAACAGCGAATACGAGGTTATACCAAGCCAAAGAGGAAAATATTGGCGACTTTAAGCCACTTTATTGGTTCTGCTGATATTTTGCCATCACAAAAAATTTTTTTATGATGGCAAATACGGATTTATTGTGGGCAACGGAATGAGTTTTGATTAAATAAATCAATCCCACATTCCAAACGCTCAATCCAGTTCAAAAATTCATTGACCATATCTTTACCAATAAATGGCGTACCATGTTGTGGCACAATCATTTCTACGTCCATTTCCCGTACCATATTGACCCACAAACGAATCACACGGTTAGAACACATATAACGCTGATGAAAACCACGCATCTTATACGTATGTGCTTCAAAATCAACAATCGGTGCATTGGCATCTTGTACGATAGAAGCCCCCATATCCCCCGAAAATAAAATCTTAGCAATCGGGTCGTAAAACTGAAAATTCCCGACTGAGTGCAAGAAATGAGCAGGCACGGCCTTAATCACCGCATCCCCCATCGGAATATTTGCACCCTCATCAGGCAATTCAATCAAACGCTCCAACCAACCACCTTGCATACGATCACTGGTAAATGCCGAATTTAAATGCGGTAAAAATCTCGCCCACAATTTCGATGCAACCACCTTAGCTTGTGTATAAATTAACCAACGTGGCATCGACGTAATAATATCAGGGTCTTGATGTGACGCAATCACATATTCCAATTCATTCAGACGAACATACTTACTTAATTCCAGCGTCAAGGGTGTATAAGTTAAATCACCACCTGGATCGAGTACGGCAGCATGTTTGCCATGAATAATCAAAAATTGATTGGCCTGCACACCTTCACCTTTCACCAAACTGGTAAAAGCGATACATTTGTGATTGCCATCATCATATAAAACTTGAGAGGTGGTACGATCCAAAGCCATAATAAAATAGAAAAATTAAAAATATTCCTACAAAAATAATAGGATTAGACTAAAAACACAATGGACGAATCTCAAAGACACTCATATCTTATCAAAAATCTATAAATCAGACCTTTTTACTTGGTTTTTATGAATTTTTTTATATCTATAAATCAAGTCACTACCTAAAGTAAAAATTGGATAAAACGATAATAAATTACAATCTTATCCAAAAAATCAATTTAATAATTACACTCATCAATTTACAATAGAATTTTTCGTATATCTTTGAGTAATAAGGTTAATTTATGGGTGAACCGTGCCGCATCCACGCCATTAATCACTCGATGGTCATAAGACAATGACAAAGGCAGCAGCAAACGTGGTTCAAAATCTTGACCATTCCAAACAGGTTGCATGGTTGCAGGTGAAATGCCCAAAATCGCCACTTGTGGGAAATTCACCAATGGGGTAAACGCTGTACCACCAATACTGCCCAAACTGGTCAGGGTAAAATTTGCCCCCTGTAAATCTTTCGGGTTGAGTTTTTTATCTCGTGCTTTCTGACTCAGTTCAGCCAACTCCTGTGCAATCTGTCGAATAGATTTTTGCTCAGGATGACGCAATACTGGTACAATTAAACCATCTTCGGTTGCTACCGCAATCCCGATATGAATCTCATGGCGTAACAATACCGATTTTTGGTCATCCATGAGATGTGCCGCAAAATAGCGTTCCTCTTTGAGCAAATAGGCGGTCACTTTGACCATAAAAGCCAAAATGGTCAAGCTCACGCCCTGTTTCTTAAAGTCGGTTTTTAATTCATTACGCCACGCTTCTAGTTCGGTAATGTCTGCCAAATCAAATTGTGTCACCTGTGGAATAAGATTATTCAGCGATAACTGTGGAATAGATACTTGTTGCAAGCGTGTTAAGGTCTGAATTTCACCGCCACCAAACGCCGAAAAATCAGGTAGTGCTGGCAAGCCTGCAACCGTAGCAAGTGCCGTTGCTGTAGGCTGATTTAAACGAGATTTTACATAGGCAAAGACATCATCCTTAACAATTCGACCATTCATTCCTGTTGCCTGAACTTCGGTAAGGATAACCCCTAGTTCACGTGCCAACTGACGCACGGCAGGGCCTGCATAGACACTAGCATTGGCGGCTTGCTGTTCAGTGGTGAGTTGATGTACGTGATCAATTGTCGTCGGGAGAATGTGTGTCATCGGCTGAGATTGTGCTGGTAAAGCTCCCGCCTTTGTCGAAGCGACAATTTCTACCTGTGCTGGTGCAACTTCAAGTGTCGTTGAGATGGCTGTGGTAGTGGGTGTAGGCTGTTCGATAGAAGCTGGCTTTATCGTCATCAGAACAACGCCTTCCTTGACCACATCGCCTTGTTTTACTGTAATCTCTACCACTTCACCAGCCATGCTACTCGGTACTTCAACCGAAGCCTTATCCGATTCTAGTAAGACAATCCCATCATTTTCGGCAATGACATCACCAACTTTGACCAAAATTTCTGAAACAACCGCTTTTTCTACTCCAATATCAGGTGTTGTCATCTTCATTCTGCTTGCTCCCCACCTGATACCGATTGTTCAATATATTGGGCAACATCCTGAATGGTTGCATGTTGCTGTGGCTTCCATGCCGATGGTCGATCAATATCAATTTCTAGGCTAGAAATCGCATCCTTAACCAGACGGTTTTCTACTTCTCCCTCATCCGCCAGTTTTTTCAAAGTTGCTACGACAATATGTGCCGCATCAACTTCAAAATAACTTCTCAGATTTTCCCGAGTATCGGAGCGTCCATAGCCATCTGTACCCAATGCGACAAACGGACGACCTTCAGGCAAATACGCCCGTATCTGCTCACTATACAAACGAATATGGTCCGTAGCAGCAACGACAATACCTGCATACGGACGTAATTGCTGTGATACCCAACTTTCTTGTGCATTATCCGCTAATGGGTGCTTGCGGTTATATTCTTCACATGCCATGCCATCACGAGCCAGTTCATTAAAACTGGTTACACTCCAGACATTGCTATAAATCTGGTATTCATCCCGTAAGATTTTGGCCGCTTTTTGTACTTCACGTAGAATCACGCCTGAACCCAAGAGCTGTACGGTGGCTTTTTCATCCTGTTCCAGCAGATACAACCCACGTTTAATGCCTTCTTCTACACCTTGTGGCATGGCTGGATGTTGATAATTTTCATTCATTAGAGTCAAATAATAAAAGATCCGTTCTTGATGGACATACATACGTTTTAGACCATCATGCACAATCACTGCCAATTCATAAGCAAAACAAGGGTCATAGCTGACACAGTTGGCTATCGTGCCTGCCAGAATGTGTGAATGTCCATCCTGATGCTGCAAACCTTCACCATTTAAGGTGGTACGTCCTGCGGTCGCCCCAAGCAAAAAGCCCTGTGCCTGTGCATCACCAGCCGCCCAAGCCAAATCACCAATCCGTTGAAAACCAAACATCGAGTAATACATATACATCGGAATCATCGGTAAATCATTGGTGGAATAACTGGTCGCCAATGCTGTCCATGCACTCATCGCCCCAGCTTCATTAATACCCTCTTGTAACATGTGACCATCTATTGCTTCACGATAACTCATTAACTGTTCATTGTCTTCAGGGGTATAGTTTTGCCCAGATGCAGCATAAATTCCAAGTTGGCGAAACATTCCCTCCAAACCAAACGTACGTGCCTCATCAGGCACAATCGGCACAACGCTATCTTTAATTTCAGGATTTTTTAATAATATGGAAATCAGGCGTACCATCATCATGGTGGTCGAATAGGCTTTATCAGCACTACCTTGCAACACCGCGTCAAAAGCTGAAAGTTCAGGAATCGCCAAAGTCTGACTTTCCTTACGACGATGTGGCAAATAACCACCCAATGCTTCCCGACGGGCTTTCATATATTTCAATTCAGGTGAATTTTCCGCAGGGCGATAAAATGGCAACTGCTCTAATTGCTCATCCACAAAAGGTAGGTTAAATCTATCCCGAAAATATTTTAATGCTTCAATCGGTAATTTTTTGATTTGATGAGTTTTATTGATACCCTCCGCTTCTTGTGACAACCCATAGCCTTTGACTGTTTTGGCCAAAATCACCGTCGGCTGACCATCCGTTTTTACCGCTTCGGCATACGCCGCAAAAACCTTATACGGATCATGACCACCACGATTTAAATTATCAATGTCTGCATCACTCAAATTCTCGACTAATTGGGCAGTTTCAGGATACCGACCAAAGAAATGCTGACGGGCATACGCCCCACCTTTGACTTGATAACGCTGATAATCACCATCCACAGCCTCATTCATACGTGCTTTTAATGCCCCTGATTTATCCTGTGCCAGCAATGGATCCCAATGCCGCCCCCAAATGACCTTAATGACACGCCAACCAGCACCACGAAAAATGGACTCCAACTCCTGAATAATCTTGCCATTGCCTCGTACAGGACCATCCAAACGCTGCAAATTACAGTTAATCACCCAAATCAGATTATCCAGCTTTTCCCGACCTGCCAACGAAATCGCCCCCAAACTTTCAGGTTCATCCATTTCCCCATCGCCCAAAAATGCCCAGACTTTGCGATCTTCCTGCTTGAGCAGCTTACGATTCATCAGATATTTTTGAATATGTGCTTGATAAATCGACATAATCGGACCTAAGCCCATCGACACAGTTGGGAACTGCCAATAATCAGGCAATAAATACGGATGTGGATAGCTCGGTAAACCATTGCCCTCAATTTCACGACGAAAATTATCCAGTTGTTGTTCGCTTAAACGTCCCTCCAAAAAAGAGCGTGCATAAATCCCAGGAGCAGAATGCCCTTGATAATAAATCATATCCCCACCAAAACTGGCATTCGGTGCACGAAAAAAATGATTAAAACCGACATCATACAATGTTGCGCTTGAGGCAAACGTCGCCAGATGACCACCCAAATCATCCTGTTTATTGGCACGTAAGACCATTGCCAAGGCATTCCAACGAATCAATGCACGAATCCGCCGCTCCATATCGGCATCACCTGACATCACAGGTTCATCATTGACCGCTATCGTATTGATATAATGGGTATTTAATCGTTGAATCGGCACATGCTTGGCAATCGCACGCTGATACAAAGTCTGTAATAAAAATGCAGCCCGTTCTGAACCCATGTGTTCAATTACGGCATCAAAGGCATCCTGCCATTCCTGTGTTTCCAAGCAATCTGTATCACCATAAAAAGCCATGTTTCACCCTTATTATTCATTCCGTCTTTTAGCTCAAGCATAAAACGAATAGAAAATAAAAAAATGATTAAAAATAACTTTTTACATAAAATAACAAAAATCGCCACAAAGGCGATTTTAATGGTAAAGCAAAATAATCAATTAAGGCAACAAAGCAAGATAAGTCGATGGATTCTGACGCTTACCATTTTTTACAATTTCAAAATGTAAATGTGCTCCCGTACAACGTCCTGTACAACCCACATTGGCAATATGCTCACCAGCATTTACATAGTCACCCACTCTAACATTCAAACGTGACGCATGTGCATAACGTGTGATATAGCCATTACCATGGTCAATTTCCACATAGTTGCCATAGCCACTACCCCAACCCGATTTGGTCACTACTCCAGCACCTGTGGCATAAATGGACGTACCTGTTGGTGCAGCCAAATCGATACCAGAATGATGACGTGTCGAACCTAATAAAGTACGCGCACCCCAAATCGAGCTCACACGAGCATTTTCAATCGGGTGGTTTTTCAACCATGAGCCTAAAGTTGTACTTGCAGAAGAATATTTACTCAAAGAGGCATTATTTAATAATATCGGAGCTTCATCCTGACTCGCCTGACTTAAGCTAGGCAAGTTAGAATACGATCCCTGACCCAACGTACGTGACAGCTCTTCCAAACGATCAGTTGTATCATTTACGCTATTTAATGGTTGATAATCAGCAAATGCTGCTGGCATAACCGAACACACACATGATAATGCAAATAAAACATGACGAATTTTCATAAATAAACCTCTATTTCCCATCTCTAATCTGCTGCCTGACTTGCATCAATTCACAAATCATGACTAACTATACTGACGTTCAATCCATCAGGATTTAAGCCGATATGTATCAATCAAAACCATTTATGCCAAAAGCATCATCTCAATCGACAGGAAACTTTTCATTTCTTCAAATACAAGTTGCACATTGGCAAAAACTCACACCATTGATCCAAGCTTATCTTCCAGCACAAGGACAATGGCATGTTGTATGTTATCAACATGGTGTGCTTACTATCGCAGGCGACAATCAGGCTCTGATTAGTCAAATACGCTATCTACAGCACCAATATATAAAGGATCTACAAGCAATCCCCGCTTTAGCTGACCTTGAGCGTATCAAAGTGGTTTTACAACCTCTACGCACAGACCCAACCAGTCAAAAATACACACGAAAAAAACGTTTGTCCACTGCAACTCAACAACAATTACAAGAAGCCGCTACTCTCGTGCAGGACGCCAAGCTTAGCGAAGCACTACAGCGTTTGGCAAGTAGCAATAACATAAAAGATAACCAGACCACGTGCAAATTCAGCCAAGAGTAGCTTACACACATCGTTACACTATAACATTGTTGTTTAAAACACAATGACTTAACCTAAAGGCAAATATGCAATCGGGCAAGATTTTTCATCATAAAAAGTTACAATTTCATAGTTGGTTTTATCCGCCATCACCGCACGTAATAGCTGATTATTGAGAGCATGTCCTGATTTAAAGGCAGTAAACTTAGCGATAATCTGATGCCCCAGCAAATATAAATCACCAACCGCATCCAGCACTTTGTGCCGCACAAACTCATCAACGAACCGCAAACCTTCGGCATTGACTACGCCATGTTCATCCAGCCCAATGGCATTTTCCAGATTCGCACCCAGTGCCAGATTGTTGGCTTGCAAATATTCTAAGTCTTTCATAAAACCAAATGTACGTGCTGTACTGATCTGTGCCATAAAATTGGCTGTCGAAAATGCAATAGTCGTCGATTGATGCTGTTTATCGAAAGCAGGGTGATCAAAATCAATGCTAAAGTTCAATTCAAAACCATTAAAGGGTTCAAAAGTTGCAACTTTATCTTCAATTTGTACAGTAATAGGCTTTTTGATGCGGATGAATTTTTTTGCGGCATCCTGCTCTATCAGCTCACCTTGTAACAATAGGTATAAAAATGGCTCTGCACTACCATCCATAATCGGTAGTTCTGGTGCATCGACTTCAATCAGTAGATTATCAATGCCTAGACCCGCAATCGCACTCATCAAGTGTTCAATCGTCCCAACCTTAACCTCATCTTTGACCAGATTAGAACACATAAAGGCTTCTTGTATCAGCATGGCTTTGGCTGGAAGTTCAATTGCTGGCTGTAAATCAATACGTCTAAAGATGATCCCACCATCACTATGATGAGGTAAAAAATGAATATTGACTTTTTTACCGCTATGTAGGCCTATACCACTGGCATATACAGGTTTTTTTATGGTTCGCTGTTTTAACATATTTATTTACAAATTTACGACGAAGCCCTAAATTAGCATACATTCTCATTTAAACAAAGGCAGATTCAATAACGAGGTGCGACACAATTGAAATAGGTTGAAAAAGTATAGTGGTCAAGAAAAAATTCAACCGTAGCTATCAATCTCTCGCCTCATCACACTCTGTTAAAACATAATCGGTTGGTTTAAGATGCTTCTTTATATTGCTAAATTTAGCAGGTAGCTTCGACACCACAAAACCATTTGTGCAAACAGCTATTTCAATATCACTACCTGATGAAAAACGTCCATGACTGTAATCGATAAGAACATAACGACCTTTACCTTCGTATTCTTTAACAAGATAACGTCCATCTTTCAAACTAATTTCTTTACTAAGGTCAATTTCAAGCACAGCAGCAGCTGCAAGGGAAGAGTAAATAGAAAAAAATATTGCTACGAATAGGCTATGTTTTCTCATCACTTAGGTTCTCCTCAGTATTTATGGGTTTAATAAGAAAAAATTATCTTTGGTGCACCTGTTCTATTCCATAATCCATCCCACCAAACATCGGTAGAAAAAGGCTGCATTTGTACGATGTACCATTTTCCCCCACTTTTTTTCAAAAGAGCTTCAACATGGCAACAATCATCATATGAATGAACTATCAATTGACGTCCATCTTTTCTTTGAGCAGTTCCTTCAAACCATGCATAACCAGACGAAACATTTAATTTATTAACGACAAATACCACTTCTTGTTGATAATCCTCATAAACTCTAGCTCTTAAAATATCAAGTATTTTAGTTCTATCAACTTGATTGGACTGAGTTTTAGTTTTGTAATTGTAAACTGATTGTGAAAAGACATTAGTACACAAAAGGGTTGAAATTAAAAATGTCAAGATTAGGATGCTTTTTTTCATCTTACTTCCTTAAATAATAATGCCTACTTTCAGATAATTTTAAGGTCGCTGTTTCGGCTATTCCGACTATTGTTACCCTATACTTCGAATAGTTTCACTGATAATCGAAAGGGTGTCTTAAATTGATGAAAATGTAAGTTCAAACAAACACCACCAAAAAATACGCCCACAACGAGGCTTAAGCAAATTCTTGCTAAAATATCTATGATTCATTGAGAATAGCTCCCCTAAATCCACGCCTATTTTATCTGCTCTATCGTTTCATACTCCTGATTATTATTTTAATCAGGAGTTCATTATACAATCATCCAAACTAAATCAACGCACTTACTACAGACTTAGTTTTTCTTTGTAATTTCACCATTGGTAGCAAAACTCAGATTTCCACCTGCAAAATCCTCCTTAGTCAGTTGCTCAATAAGTTTAAATGCCTGTTGCTGAGTATCTAATTCTGGTACATGTTTTGCTTGCTGTGACGCAGAAACGATACGTCCTACTTTAAAATCACCCTGATCATTCAAGGTAACCTGTAAAATAGGTGCTAGTCCTGTCACACCTTTGACATTTATTCCTTCATATGTTGCAAAATTACCCAAACTGTAAGCAATCAACTTTCCTTTGTACAATTCAAGTGCTCTTGGTACATGAGGCCCATGACCAATGACTAAATCTGCACCAGAATCAATAACCTGATGTGAAAATGCAATTACATCACCACGGTTTTCACCATGAAATAATTCCGAACCACGTTTAACGTGAGTATAATTTGCACCCTCTGCACCGCCATGGAAACTCACTACAACAAGATCATTCTTTGCTTTTAGTTTGGCGACCAGTTGCTTGGCTTGTGGAATATCATTAATTGAATAATTCCCTCGATTTGGTGCAAACGCAATCACCGCAATATTTTTACCTTTAACCTGCAATGTCGCAATATCCCCTTCTCTACCTGCATGTTTTATCCCAACACGATCCAAAGATTTCATCGTACTCGTTCGACCAGCTTCACCGAAATCTGCCGCATGGTTATTTGCCAAACTCATTACAGTAAAACCAGCCCATTTTAAAGTATCTGCATAAGCTGTAGGTGTTCGAAACAAAAAACAAACACTTGGGTTTTGACATGATTTTACTGGTTGTCCACCATCTAATAACGTACCCTCAAAATTACCAAAAGTAACATCTGCATCAATCAAAACATCTCTTACTCCTGCAAAAACAGGTCGTCCATTATTTGCAGGAAGACGGTTAAATGGAAAATCTGTACCTGGCATCACATCACCGACAGCAACAAAACGAATATCCGTCCCTTGTGTACTGTGTTTTTGATCTGAATTGAGTGATGGCACAGACTGTGTTTTTTGATTAGTTTGAGGTTGTAATACTACTGGTTGTTGTGTTACTTGAGCATGCGTATTACTAGAACGTACTTCTTCTAGTGGTTTCTGTAAAGAAGGCTGTACGGAAGAATTACTACATGCTGTTAACCCTAAAGCCAACATGGAAAAACCAACAATAAAAGGATAATCTAATCTCATTACATTCTAACCTAACTGCATATTATACGGTAAATAATGCTGATATATTATACACTCTCTATGTGTAAATCAAACCTGAGTACTCCCTTGATAAAAAACTAAGGTAAGTTTTTAAGTGCCTCATTACCAACAGATTTACATCCCTTACCTTCAATACATGTTTGAATATACACACTACCATCATTATACGACATCCGCTTATCCTCACTGCTAATCGAACCACGTCCACCTGTGCTAATTATTGGTGATATAGCAGGCATATTCCCATCTATTGGAGCACTATTATAGCTAGGAATCGTATTCTCAGACTGAATTTCGGCAATATTCAATAAATCTTCTGCCAATTTAGTGCCTAATTTTTGGTACCCCTTAGGAGAAAAATGCACGCCATCACCTCGAGCATCACCTCTACTAATCCATGATTTCATAGAGCAGTTCCCACCCATTGCCTGCTGCCAGTCCCAAAATAAAGTACGACTTTGACGAGCAACTTGAATTTGCATATTTTGGAATGCTGTTAATTGGGCTGGGCGTACACCACATTGTCCCGCAGTACTTTTAAGACTCTCTGGTGCAGAAACAATAAGTATCGCACTATTTGGACTAGCTTGGCGAATCTGCATAATTTTAGACTCTAATAATTGTTTAGCTGCTCCAATATCTATGTTATTATTATAAGCTTCATTAGTACCGTATGCTAAAATAATTAAACTTGGTGCAACTTCTTTAAGTTCCTGCTGCCATCCTGTAGTATTCCAGCGATTCCAATAACGCAACTCTGCACCATTGATACCCAATGCAGATACAACCGCACCCTGACCAAATTTATTTTTTGCCCACCAACCTGCTATTGCAGAGCGATTTGCATCGTGTGCAGTAATCGTAAAAGGAAGTGTTGCATCAAAATGTGCTACCTGCCATGTACCATCTTTACGAGGTGCTGAAAATGAAAATGATTTTCCATTCGCATCGACACCTGTAAAATTTCCGTCCCCTGCTGTTTGTCTCAAACTAACTGTTATCGCCTGTTCAGGTCGATTTCTTTTTGATTTTATTGTCAGTGTTGCACCTGAATATCGAGGTACTGCAAGCAAACCACCTAAAGTATAATTCTCATCATGTTGAGTACGACTAGAAACAGACTGCCAGCCCTGAACATCATAACCGTACTCTTCTAATCGATGACCACTAAAATACATTGGCATCCCCCACCCCATACCACCATTACCCAGCCTATGTTGCAATTGTGTACGTAGTGCATCTGTCCATACATCCGCTGCAGTATGTGAATCACCGAACTGTACAATATGTACCGTTTGGTCTTTCATTGCCTGTACAAGCTGTGCTTTATTTGGTTCGCCAAAATCACTCAAAATTGTGGCATAGCTACTTGTAACCATAGTCAAAGATATGGCTAAAAAAATTATTTTTTCTTTAAATAACATACTAATTTATAACCTAAAATTGTAGTTTATTTAACGATATGCAAATGAGATTCGATAGCCTGTGCAACTTCTTTTTGGCCATCTACCGAGAAATGAATACCGTCACCAGAACGCATTTTAACAGATTGACCATTCTTTACTAAGTAATCGCTATATTGATTATTGTTACTACCCAATATCGATCTTGTATCAAGCCATAATGCGTTGTGCCCCACGACTTCATCTTGAATTAGATGGTTTAAATACATCATCTGTTCATCAAGTGATGATTTTTTCATATTAGGTGCACCAAGCCACATTACAGCTACACCATGCTGTTTTGCTACCTCTAAAATGTTGCTCACACGGAAACGATAGACTTGCTCCCAATCAGTAGATTTAAATTTTAAATAAACACCACCTTTTGGGCTAGGCATATCCCAAGGGTCGTTTGGTCCTAAAAATACGACCAGTACTTTAATATTTGAATTTGTTTTCAGTATTTCCGCAATCGTTTCTGGCCAATTAAAAAAGCTAGGATAAGCAAGTCCTGTACTTTGTTTACTCAGATTAACAGAATTTATCTGATATTTTTCCTGCAAAAATTTTTGCACATGCGGAGCAACGCCTTGCATTAATGAATCTCCTGCAAAGAAAATTTCATCTGTTGGGCCAAGAGTAAACTGATTAAGCAATGCTGTACGTTCTTGCTCAACTCTAAGCTTTGCCAATCGTTCCTCTTCTATTTGTGCTAGTCGCTTTTGCTCTGCCAAATACGCTGGATCGAACGCGTATTCTTTATTATACAAATCAACAACATGCTGATTCATCTCTGCAATATAGGATTTTAGACTATCTCTACCATTATACAAGGC
>SSHE01000094.1 GCA_008017315.1 Acinetobacter sp. | reverse complement strand
GTATTGCAACACATATCTTGTCGTTTGAAACGGAAACACCTGAGTTTTTCACAGGAAATTATCACGAGTTTGAAGAATATCGCCGTAAACGTGATGGTGATGATTTAACCGCTAAACGTCAAAAATACCGTAAAATTGGTGGATAATTTTTGAGTGGAATAAGGGGGCAAATATTTGCCCCCTTTTTTTACTTTGGTTAAAATTTATACATGTTAAAGAAATCGCATTTTTTAACATGACAGATAGAACATGTTAAGAAAATCGGTTTTTCTTAATATGTTTGTTTTTTATACAAGCACAAAAGAAATTTAAGTTTAATTTACGATAGCATCTTAAATTAAACTGGATTTACACAGGTATCCAGCTTTTTATCCAACATAGCACACTTCACCAGCATGTAATAAATCTGTTAAATGTTAAACAATTCAAATCAATCTAGTGCGAAAAAGTTTATACTAGGCGGCTAAACGTTTTTTGATTGAACCATTCAGCTATGTCGCATATTTCCGTCTTGTTAAATGAAACTGTAGATGCTGTTGTAGGGCAGCGTCGTACAGGTATTTTTGTCGATGCGACTTTTGGACGAGGGGGACATACACGGCATTTACTTTCTCGTTTGGATCATGATGCTCAGGTGATAGCTTTCGATAAAGATCCACAAGCTTTGGCTGAGGCTGCAATATTGGCAAAAGAGGATGCTCGCTTTCAAATTATTCATGCGAGTTTTGCCGAATTAAAAACACAATTACACCAACTTGGCATTGAAGCTGTAGACGGGATTATGGCAGATTTGGGCGTATCTTCACCACAACTGGATCAAGCAGAACGTGGCTTTAGCTTTATGCACAATGGTGCACTGGATATGCGGATGGATAATTCTCAAGGACAAACCGCCGCAGAGTGGTTGCTGAATATTGATGAAACCGACCTTGCCAATATTATTTTTAAATATGGTGAAGAACGCTATAGTCGTCGTATTGCCAAGGCGATTAAAGCCGCAGGACAGATTGACACCACCGCACAATTAGCCGAAATTGTCAAAGTGGCTCATCCAAAATGGGAAAAACATAAACATCCTGCAACACGGACGTTTCAGGCAATACGGATTGCAATTAACAAAGAATTAGATGATGTAGAAGGATTTTTACCACAAGCTGTCGAATTGCTTAAACCATCAGGACGATTGGCAGTGATTAGTTTTCATTCACTGGAAGACCGTTTAATTAAACAATTTATCCAGCAAGAATCAACCTTACCTGAGCAGGAATGGGGGATGCCACAGGTGCAAAAGGATACACGAACCTTAAAAAAACTTGCTCGTATTGCCCCAAGTAGTGACGAAGTCAAACAAAATCCACGCTCACGCAGTGCATGGTTGCGTGTGGCAGAGCGGCTGGAGAAATAGATATGGCGAAATATACGATTGGAAGAGATACGTTACGACTGGGATTCGTCATTGTCGTGCTATTGGTGACTGTGATGGGCAGTGCGTTTATGGTGGTCAATCAAGTTTTTGCTTATCGACATGATTATCGTGGTTATAATAAGCTGCTCACGGAAAAAGATGATTTACAGGCAGAATGGGGGCGGTTGTTGATTGAACAGCAAACTTTTGGTGCAACAGCACAAGTAGGTTCTCGTGCGGTGACACAACTACGTATGTATTCGCCACCAGCTTCACAAACAGTGGTGATTTCGACCAATAAAAATGCAATACTTCAGGTGCCCTAATGGCTGCTTCAACCAAAAAAATAAAACCTAAAAAAAGTGCAGTCAGTGCCAAAACAACTTTGTCACAGGATATGTGGCGTTTTCGTTTGCTCTGGATTGTGACGTTGAGTGCGTTTATTTTACTCACAGCACGTGCATTTTGGGTACAAATCGTCAATAGTGAGTTTTTGCAGCATAAGGCAGAGGCAAATATTTCACATACCGAAAAAGTCAAGGCAATGCGTGGCGTGATTAGTGATCGTCATGGTGTACCTTTGGCGATTAGTACGCCTGTCATGACCATTGTGATTGACCCCAAAGATTATTTTACAGCGAATGATTTATTTGTCGAAATTTCGAAAAAATTAGAACAAGACCCTAATAATCGTAAATTAAAACGTTTATTACCCAAGAAAAATCTTAATTTAGATGAGTTGGCGGAAGTCGTTGGGCTTGATGCCAACAAACTCAAGCAAGATATGCAGAAGCGTTCACGCTCACGTTATTTACCGTTAAAACGCCAAGTACCGCCTGCGGAAGCGAGTGCGATTATGGCACACAAGTTTCAAGGCGTTTATACCGAAAAAGACTATAAACGCTACTATCCACAACCACAGCCCAATGCTCAGATTATTGGTTTGACCAATAGTAATGGCCATGGCATTGAAGGGTTGGAAATGCAATTGAATAAGCGTTTATCTGGCATAGAGGGGGAGCAGCGGATTTTGCGTGATCGCCATGGTAATCGCTTGAAAGTTGAAGAGGTGATTACACAGGGACAAGCAGGGGAAAATATTACCTTAAGTATAGATTCACGCTTGCAATATATTATGTATCGTGAGCTGACCGCCGCAGGTGTGGCGAATAATGCCCGTTCGGCAACCGCAATTGCTGTGGATGTCAAAACAGGTGAAATTTTGGCGATGGGTTCATGGCCATCCTATAATCCAAATGACCCGAAAGGTTTGGAAAATAAAGATGCGATGCGAAATCGTGGTGCGGTAGATTCTTTTGAACCTGGTTCAACCATGAAACCGCTGACGGTGATGATGGCATTGGAAAGTGGCAAATACCAACCACAGACGATAGTGAATACGCATCCTGGTTCGATGCGTGTGGGTAATCATACCATTCGAGATACGCATAATTATGGGGCTTTGACCTTAGGTGGTATTATTATTAAATCATCCAATGTCGGTGTCTCGAAGATTGCCTTGTCTTTGCCTTACCCAACACTCCCAGAGTTTTATAAACGGATTGGTTTTGGTAAGCGTTCGGCAGTCGGCTTCCCAGGTGAAAGTGCTGGATTAATGCTACCGCCAAGTAAATGGAATGTATCGGAAGTAGCCACCATGTCCTATGGTTATGGTCTAAATGCCACAGCCTTACAATTGGCTCAAGCCTATGCCATGATTGCCAATCATGGGGTGGAAATGCCCTTAACTTTATATAAAGTCACTACTCAACCCAAAGGAAAGCAGGCGGTTGCACCTGAAATTGCCGATACGGTGTTACACATGCTTGAAGGTGTGACGCAACCAGGGGGGACAGCGACGCAGGCCGTCATTCCAGGTTATCGTGTCGGTGGCAAAACAGGAACGGCACATAAGTTGCGTGCGGATCGTAAAGGCTATTCACAAAATGAATATCGTGCGTTATTTGCAGGGGTTGCACCGATTAGTAATCCACGCCTTGCCATGATTGTGGTGGTAGAAAATCCACAAGGTCGGTATTATGGTGGTTTGGTGGCTGCTCCGATTTTTGCAAAAATTATGCAAGAATCCTTACGCTTATTGAATGTGCCACTAGATCGCCCACTGGAAACCCCGAAAGGAGTATCTTGATTGATGACGACTTTATTAGAAATTTGGTCAGAGAAAAAAGACTTACCACAATGGGCAGCTCAGCCTTTTACAGGCTTCTGTTTGGATAGCCGTAAAGTACAATCAGGCAATATTTTTATTGCTTTAAAAGGCGTAAATAGTGATATAGAAAAAACACCAGCGTATATGCAACAAGCCTTACAACAAGGAGCGATTGGGGTATTAACCGAAATCGAAAATGTAGGGGGAAATGATGCGAATGGTGCAGGAATAGATAAGATAAATCTTGTAGGGATGAATGGTTTAAATCTCGTAAGGGCGAACTGCGTTCGCCTGAATCACAATGTAGATGAAATATTTTATGTACCTGAATTACGCCAGATTTTAGGCACATTACAGCAACATTTTTTACAGGCACAGCACGCTCAAAGTTTGGCTCGTGCAGTAGCAGTGACAGGAACCAATGGCAAAACCACAGTTGCACGTTTAATTGCTGAATTATTAACCCTGCTTGGACAGCCGACTGCGGTGATGGGGACAACAGGCAATGGCATCCTTCCAAATTTAACCGCTTCAACACATACCACATTGGATGCTTTGCAATTTCAGCAGGCATATTATCAATATACTCAGCAGGGCGCGAAGTTTCTTGCTCTTGAAGCCAGTTCTCATGGCATAGAGCAAGGGCGGTTGGCGGGGACAGCGATTGAAGTTGCGGTATTTACCAATCTTACCCGTGACCATTTGGATTATCATCTCACTTTAGAAAATTATGCCCAGGCCAAAGCAGGACTATTTGATTTTCCAAAGTTAAAACATGCCGTCATTAATGCCAGTGCAGATTATGCCGAATTGATGCTTGCCCACGCCAAACAGAATCCTGCACAACCACAGATCAGCCTATATAGTACAGAACATGATACACAAGTAGATTATCACGTGCGAGATTTGCAGTTTAGTTTATCAGGTGCAATGTTTAGGCTAGAGACACCATCGGGACAATATACGGTATCCAGCTCATTACTGGGGCGTTTTAATGTGGATAATGTCTTGGCTGCGATGATTTGTGTGGAAAAATTAGGTTTTTCCTTGGCAGATATTGTGGCACGTGTACCGCAATTACAGGGAGCAGCAGGGCGGATGCAAGCCATTGGTGATGTAGGACGTTTGTTTATTGTGGATTATGCACATACCCCTGATGCGATGGAACAAGTTTTACAGAGTTTAAAGCATCATGTGACAGGGCGGCTGTGGGTGGTATTTGGTTGTGGCGGCGACCGTGATAGAGGTAAGCGTCCATTGATGACACAGGCGGCATTGACCTATGCGGATCACGTGATTCTGACTTCAGATAATCCACGTACTGAACCACTGGCACAAATTTTTGCCGATATGCAAGCGAATATTGATTTTTCAGGTTATCAAGTGGATGAAATTGATGACCGTCGGATAGCAATCAAAACCGTGGTACAGCAAGCACAGGCTGGTGATATTGTCCTGATTGCAGGTAAGGGGCATGAAAATTATCAGGAAATTGATGGCATACGGCACTGGTTTGATGATGTCGTCGAAGTACAGGCTGCGATTGATAGCCAACATTGTCGTACCGATTCCGCTTATTCTGCGTTATAAGGTTTAAAGGTAAATTAAAAAATATGCACACATCAACCACCAGTACCGCACGACTTGAACCGTGGACAGCTCAACAATTACAAGATGCAACGCAAGGGCAATGGTATCAAACGATTCAGCCCGTCATACCGATTCAGAGGATTGTCACCGATTCACGTCATGCTCAAATAGGTGATGCGTTTTTAGCCTTAAAAGGTGAACGTTTTGATGCTCATGATTTTGTGGAGCAAGTGGCAGCACAAGGGGCAAGTTGTATCATTGTACAGCATGCGATAGAAGGGTTGTCTATTCCACAACTGATTGTGGCGGATACACGGTTGGCACTGGGACACTTGGGTGCATATCGTCGTCAGCAATGCCAACATTTAAAAGTTGTGGCATTAACGGGCAGTAGCGGCAAAACCACCACTAAAGAAATGCTGGGCAGTATTTTTTCTCGTTTGGGTGAAACTTTAGTCACTCGTGGCAATCTGAATAATGATTTGGGTGTGCCGATGATGTTATTAGAGTTGCGTTCGGACCATCGTTTTGCAGTGATGGAGTTGGGGGCAAGTCATCAAGGCGAAATTGACTATACCTCGAATCTGGTGCAGCCTGATGTAGCTGGGATTATCAATATTGGTACAGCACATCTGGGTGAGTTTGGTGGGCGGCAAGCAATTTGCACTGCGAAATCAGAAATTTATCCCCATATTAAACCAGAAGGTATTGCAATTATCCCAGCAGCGGATGATTTTGCCCAAGAGATTCGTGATGCAGCACAGCAGTCTTCACAGCTGAGTTTTGGTCAGGGCGGTACGATTTATGCGGAGCATATTGTGCTTGATGCACAATCGTCTCGTTTTGATTTGGTTACGCCACAAGGTACAATTGCCATCGAATTACCCTTTGCAGGTCAGCATAATGTGCAGAATGCCGAAGCTGCGGCTGCTTTTGCCTTGGCGATGGGAGTAAATCTACAGGATATTGCCCACGGTCTAGCACAGGCACAGGGGGCAAAAGGTCGTTTGAACTTTATCCAACATCAGCAATATACCTTGATTGATGATACCTATAATGCCAATCCCAATTCCATGCGTGCGGCGGCGGATGTCCTCTGTCAGCAAACTGGACTAAAAGTCATGGTGATGGGGGATATTGGCGAATTAGGTGCAGAGGCTCAAGAGGAGCATTTTGCACTTGGGCGGGATTTGGTGCAAAAACCACTTGATTATCTGGTTGCGGTTGGTGAATATGCTGCAACTATTCGGGATGGTGCACAAGTGGCGCATTGTCTTGCATATACCAATCAGCAGGATGCGTTGGCAGCCTTGCTTGAGATTATTGAAAAACATCAATCACAGCCGATGAGTGTCCTGTTCAAAGGGTCGAGATATACCCACATGGAACACTTATTGACGGCATTGGCGGAGAAACTTTAAATGCTGTTATGGCTATTTGAACAACTGGCTGGCTATCATAGCTCTTTTCAGGTGGTGCGTTATTTAACCTTACGTTCTTTGTTAAGTGTGCTGACGGCTTTAATGATTGGCTTATTTTTAGGCCCAATCATGATTCGAAAATTACGTGCCTTGAAATATGGTCAAGCTGTCAGTAGTTTTGCACCAGAAAATCATGCCGCAAAAATGGGTACACCCACGATGGGCGGCGTACTAATTTTGCTTTCTATCGGGATTAGCACCTTACTTTGGGCGGATTTACGCAATCCTTATGTCTGGATTGTACTCGGTGTTATGGTGATTTTTGGTGCAGTAGGCTGGGCAGATGACTGGATTAAGATTCGTTATAAAGATAATGCTGGTCTGCCCGCACGCAAGAAATTCTTTTGGACATCGGTGGGTTCGCTCGGGGCAGGTATAGGCTTATATCTTATTGCGTCACAGCAGGCCAATCCTGTACATACCGCCAACATGCTGGATTTATTGATTCCATTCTTCAAGAACTTCAGTATTCCATTTTCGGTCATTCCATTTGGACTCGCTTTTATTATTTTCACATATTTGGTGATTAATGGTGCATCCAATGCAGTCAATTTGACTGATGGTCTGGATGGTTTGGCGATTATGCCGATTGTACTGGTATCGGCTGGGTTAGGTGTATTTGCTTATTTGGCAGGTGATGTACGTTTTGCCGATTATTTACATATTCCTTATGTTAAATATGCGTCTGAACTGGTGGTGATTTGTGCGGCGATGGTCGGTGCAGGTCTGGCTTTTCTGTGGTACAACGCTCATCCAGCTCAAGTTTTTATGGGAGATGTTGGGGCGTTGGCATTAGGTGCAATGCTAGGGACGATTGCGGTGATGGTACGTCAGGAAATTGTCTTTGCGATTATGGGCGGTGTATTTGTGATGGAAGCGATTTCGGTCTTTTTGCAAATCGGTTCGTTACGGATGCGGAATAAACGGGTATTTTTAATGGCACCTTTGCACCATCATTATGAAAAACAGGGCTGGAAAGAAACCCAAGTGGTGATTCGTTTTTGGATTATTACCATTATTCTGGTGGTGGTGGGTTTGATGACGTTAAAATTGCGTTAAGTGCAGATTGATCAGTTTTTTTATATGAAAGTCAGCAAATCGCTGGCTTTTTTATTTGATGTGAGGTATTGCTCTACGCCTCATAATGGTGACGGCAAGCGATAATAATAATATCGGTATCTGTCACACGGTAAACAAGGCGGTTTGTATCATCTATTCGTCTACTCCAATAGCCTGTTAGATTTTCTCGTAATGGTTCGGGTTTTCCTATACCCTCAAAAGGCGTGCGTTTAGCAATGTCTATGAGTTGGTTAATACGCTTTAAGGTCTTTTTATCCTGTCCTTGCCAATACAAATAAGTATCCCAAGCATCAGGAATAAACACGGTATTACGGCTCATTACTCAATATCCAGTAATTCACGCTTTACGCCTTGATTGGCTTTATCCTGTGCGATTGCACGTTCTAAGGCTCTTGCATTGGCAGGATTTGAAAGCAGGTATAGGGTTTCGACCATGCTGTTATATTGTGCTTCACTCATGAGAACAGCATTACCGCCTTTTCTACGGTGAATGATGGTTACATCTGCATCGTTTATCGTTTTGTCGATAACGCTTTTAAAGTTTTCTCTAGCATCTGAATAGCTTGTAATATTCACGACGAATACTCCTTTTATGTACAAAATAAAGTACAAGTTAATTATAATGGTAGTGGATAGTTATTGCTAGAGGTTACATCAAAAATATGTTTAAATGTTAGTCGAATATAAATTCAATCAACAAAAGGAAAGTGAAATGAATCACATCTTTAAAAAGGTATAGAACAAGGCATTAGGTCGCATGATGGTGACATCGGAACTGGCAAAAACCAACGTGGTGGGTAGTAGCGGTACGTCGAAAAAAGTCTATGATTCCAATGGTAAATTATTGAATAGTAGTGGTTTAGTGGATATAGTCAACCATCAATACAATTTTATCTAATAAAACAGTATATAAAAATAAAAAAATCTTTCGATTATCCCCACAAATCTTAAATCTTTGGCTTTTGCTGTTGTGGCTGTATTGGGCAGTGGACAGGCATGGGCGGTGTATTTGTGATGGAAGCGATTTCGGTCTTTTTGCAAATCGGTTCGTTACGGATGCGGAATAAACGGGTATTTTTAATGGCACCTTTGCACCATCATTATGAAAAACAGGGCTGGAAAGAAACCCAAGTGGTGATTCGTTTTTGGATTATTACCATTATTCTGGTGGTGGTGGGTCTGATGACGTTAAAATTGCGTTAAGTGCTTTTTATCGGATTTTGCCAGCAAATTGCTGGCTTTTCTGTTTTTATAGATTAAGATAAAAAAATCATCGTGCGATAAGGATAAAAAAATGAAAAAAGATAGCTTCGACTGGGATGATGTGAATGGTGAAAAAATCTGGACAGCTGAGAATATTCAGGAATTGGGTTCAGACTTTTTACGCTTGATGCTGGCAAATATGCAGCATCATCCTGATGTTACTGTACGCATTGACCGACAGGTATCGGGTTATCAGCCGATGTATCAAGTGACCTTGGCACAGGGTACACGTTTATTGTTTTCGGGGACACATGATGAGTCTGCACCGAATAAAATTCTGCATTTATCCGAAGCACTGAGCTATCAACAAGTCGAAGATGCGTATCGTATGTTAGAAGATGAACATAAAGCACAACAGTCAGATTTAGAGTAAAATAAGCGGCCGTAAGTTGATTGTATTCATGTATGTTAAACACGCCATTGTTAATGTGTCCAATTTGCCATAAATCTTTGCATTTGCAAGAAAAAATTTGGCAGTGTCCACAAGGTCATCATTATGATATTGCCAAACAAGGCTATGTCAATTTGCATGTGGTGCAGCATAAACATAGCAAATCACCAGGTGATACGCCAGAAGCGGTAGCCGCACGCCGTCGCTTTTTGAGTGCTGGCTTTTATCAAAAATTACAACAAAAAATTGTCGAAGTTGTGCAAGGGTTAGATATTCAAACGGCAATAGATATTGGGTGTGGTGAGGGCTACTATACCCAAGCAATGGCAAAGGTAATTCCCAATTTAATTGCGGTGGATATTGCAAAAAGCGCCGTGCAGATTGCCGCAAAGCAGGATATTGCCAAACAGGTGACGTGGGTGGTAGGAACAGGAGCAATATTACCTGTACAAGATACATCGTTACAGTTATGCAGCAGTTTTTTTAGCCCACTACCAAAGGCGGAAATGTTGCGAATTTTACAGGATAGCGGTTATGTATTGATAGCAACGCCTGCACCACAGCATTTATACACCATGCGTCAAGCATTGTTTGATGAAGTAAAACCACATGAACCCGAAAAGTTTGTCCAGCAGTTACAACCCGAATTTCAGTTGATACAGCAAGATGTGATTACGGATCATTTTGTACTCAATCAGCAGCAATTAAAAAATTTGATTGCCATGACACCGTATGCTTACAAAGCCAAAGCAGAGAAAAGGACGGCACTGGAAGCCAATGCAAGTTTTAGTGTGCAGGCAGCATTTTGTTTATATGTATTGCAAAAAGTTTAGATCCACTTTTTCCATTTAAAAATGAGTAACGGTACAGTAAAGAAGAACATCACCACGCCAAAGACCATTACAAAACTGTACTCGCCTCGGGCGAAAGGTAAAATATCGGTATTCATACCATAGATTCCTGCCACCAACATGGGAGGGGCGAGCATACTGGGTAAAATGGAGAAACGTTTAAAGGTTTCATTCATTTCGGTATTGGCAAAACCTGTGGTGATATCCAGTAAGAATTTGAGTTTTTGAAACAGAAAAGTATTGTGTTCCAGCAATGATCGGACATCTTCATTCATTTCTCGAATATCAGCGTCATAGATATGGCTACCTAATGCACGTGGACGAGAAAGAAAGGTGAGTACTCGACGTAAATCAGTTAAACACAATTGCACTTTTCCAAGCATATCTTCCTGATGTGCCAATCGGGTAATCATGTCATCCAAATCAAGGACTTGCTCACGATGATGGTTGTTGAGTACTTCGGTGGAATAGGCTTCAAGATATTTGTGAGTATCTTCGAGAATATCTGATAATTCATCCAGTTTGGCTTCAAGTAACCCCAGTAAAATCCAGACAGGGTCTTTATAGTCCATGTCATAATCATTGCGTTTGGCTCTGGCACGAAAGGCACGAAAGGCGACCAATTTTTCACTACGCAACGTAATCAGGCGAGTTTTGTCCAAGAGAAATGCGACGGTATGCACTGCGGCGGCAAGGCTGTTTTCCAAATCTTCAGCATCTGCTTCGACCTGAAAATTTTTATTTTTAGTTAAAAAATATGTGCTTACGTGTAGGATGCCATCATCATCGCGATAAAAACGAGCAGATGATGAAATGTCTTCCAAAGATTTTAAAGTAGGTAAATTTTGCTTGTAAGCATCCAATACCCATTGTTGTTCTTCACCCGTTGGCGAAATTAAATCGACCCAGACACATTCTGGATGGAGGTCGAATCCACCATTAATCGTGCTATCTTCAAGGCTACCACGTTCTGTGGTGTAAAAGGCTTCCAGCATATCTGAGTCCTTGCACGAGGATGGATGGGCATGATAAAACCTGTCTATTGTAGTCAAGCTCTAGCGAAAAAAGTACACATTCCACAATATTTTTCGTAAAAGTTAGCAGCTTTTTACCCTGCATTGATGACAGATGGATGACAAATCCTAATGTGCCGCATCACATAAGCATAAAGCATGAATATGCGTACAGCCCAGTAGATGTAATTGTGTTTTTAATGCCGCTAGGCTTGCCCCTGTGGTCATCACATCATCGAGTATCAAAACGTGTTTATAACGGCAGACTTGGGTATTGGCATAGAAAAGTTCATTCAGATTATGGAGTCGTTCATCCCGACCAAGCCCTCTTTGACTATGCCCATCAAGACGAGAGATCGGCTGCCAAATTGGTACATGCCATGCCTTGGCAAGGTGTTGTGCCAAAGTATAAGTTTGATGGAAACCACGTTGAATGAGCCGTTCTGTCGCAATAGGCATAGGGACTATGGCTTGTATCTTTGGTTTTGGCATCATGTGTAAGCAGCCAGCCAAAAATGTGCCAAATTCGAGTTTGGCGTGGTCTTTGAATTGATGCAACGTTTGTTTTACTGGAAATTGGTAATGACAACAGACAAAACATTCCAACTCATGGCGGGTAATATTGGTTTGCTTCCATGGCAGAGCTTGCCAACATGTAGGGCAAACGCGATGAATAGCACCTCTTGCCTGACCACAAAGTAGGCAAGGTAAAAGTGCCGACCAATTAAACAAAGGCATAGCGAGGTGCTTCGGGTAACCAGCGTTGCATTAAAGCATCGGCATGTTGAGGATGTTGTTGAATGATCTGTGCTGCGACTTGATGGGCTTTGCTGAGTAAATATTCATCTCGTTGTAAATCCGCTACTTTAAAACTCAAAGCTCCAGTTTGCTTTGTTCCCAAAATGTCGCCAGCACCACGTAACTCCAAATCCCGTTCGGCAATTTCAAAACCATCATTGCTTTGTCTTAAAATATCCAATCGTGCTTGTCCATTTTGTGATAAGGGTGATTTATATAGTAAAACACAAAAACTTTGCTGCGAACCACGTCCAACTCGACCACGTAACTGATGCAGTTGTGATAAGCCAAGCCGTTCTGCATTTTCAATCACCATAATCGACGCATTGGGGACATCCACGCCAACTTCAATGACTGTAGTGGCAATCAATAGTTGTAATTTATTCTGTTTAAAAGCCTGCATCACGCTTTGTTTTTCTTCGGCTTTGAGCTTGCCATGTGCGAGACCGATGTTTAAATCTGGAAATTTTTCCCGAAGTTCCAGATAAATGACTTCGGCAGCCTGTGCATCCAAACTTTCAGACTGTTCGACGAGTGTGCAGACCCAATAGGCTTGTTTGCCTTGCGTGCAGTTCTGATAAATACGCTGCAACACCTCCTCTCGCCGTTCAATGGGCATGGCAACGGTTTGAATAGGCGTACGTCCTGGGGGAAGTTCATCAATTATCGAAGTGTCCAAATCTCCATACGCACTCATGGCAAGGGTGCGTGGAATTGGCGTAGCCGTCATGACCAGTTGATGAGGGGTTGTGCCTAAGCTGCCTTTTTCACGTAGGGCAAGACGTTGATCGACCCCAAAACGGTGCTGTTCATCAATAATCACCAAGCCCAGTTTTTGAAATTCAACTTGTTCCTGAAACAGTGCATGTGTACCAATGACAATCTGTGCTGTGCCTGTTTTTATCATCGTCAGGGCTGTATTTTTTTCTTTGGTTTTGAGCTTAGAAGCCAGAAAAACCACATCCAAACCTAAAGGCACAAACCATTTGGCAAAGTTAATAAAATGTTGTTCGGCTAAAATTTCGGTTGGTGCCATAATGGCAACTTGCCAATTCGCTTCCAAAACATGACATGCTGCCATAGCAGCAACCAGTGTTTTACCTGCACCGACATCACCCTGTACTAGACGTAGCATGGGTTTGTTTTGTGCTAAATCGAGTAGAATTTCTTGACTGACACGTTGCTGGGCATTGGTGGCAGAAAAGGGGAGTCCAGCCAGTAATTTAGGTAAAAGATGCTGGCTGGGCTGGACTACAACAGATTGAATCTGCTGCATATATTGCCGACGCTGTAATAAGCTGATTTGATGGGCAACCAACTCTTCAAAAATCAGGCGTTGTTGGGCTGGGTGACGAGCTTCTTTCAAACTTTGTACATTGCTATCCAGTGGTGGCTGATGAATATAGTACAATGCCTGCTGTAGGTCATAGGTTTTGGCAATCCCAGCAGGCAATAATTCGGGTAAATCACCTGCATATTGTGTAAGACAGCGTGTAATGATTTGGCGTAGCTTTGCCTGTTTTAAGCCTTCAGTGGTGGGGTAAATCGCTGTAAGCTGCTGTGCCTCTGGTAATGGTTCGGTACAAGGTCGAATTTCTGGATGATAAATTTCCAACCCACGTGAACCTAGACGGACTTCGCCGAAAATTCGTACTCGTTTTCCGACGCTAAGTTGTTCAATTAATGTTTTATAAAAATGATAAAAACGGAGATGGATTCTGCCAGTTTCATCCTGTATTTGTACCGACATGGATTTACGCTTGCCCGCAGGAAAATCAACCGATTTCACTTCGGCTTCTAGTAATACGGTACGTCCGACCTGCGCATCACGAATTGCGATAATGGTACTGCGGTCTTCATAATCACGAGGCAAATGGAACAATAAATCATGTGCTGTGAACAGATTAAGTTTTTCAAGTTGTGTTGCAGCTTCACCAATACCAGACATTTGATGAATGGGGACATTCATAAGCGTTTTATTCCATAATCTATGACATGAATCATCTGCTCGTTCCTTATATCATAAGACCTATATTGTCGAACATGACATATTATTATCCTAAAATGACAAAAAATAAGGTAGGAAAAGCGAATAAAATGTGACTAAGTACATGCTACTATGGCAAAATAGTGCAGGAATTATACAGGTTGTCAGTGACAAAAAGAATGGCTATATTGGATATGTATCGAAAACATGGAAGTAATAGGTTGTTTTTACTGAAAAAAATAGGACTTTGTACTACTTTGTCATTTACTGTGGTACATCAGGCATCTGCCAATGATGTGACGTGGTGTGTCTATGATGTTGCTGGTAATCAGGGCGATGTGGTGCAATTGATGAAAGATTATGCAATTGCTGCGAAGTCGTGGGGGGTGAATATCCAGCCTAAAATTTATCAAAATGATGAGCAGGCAGTACAGGATTATCAGGCAAAAAAATGTGATGCTGTCGTTGCATCATCC
>SSHE01000074.1 GCA_008017315.1 Acinetobacter sp. | reverse complement strand
TTATCTTCATAATCATCCAATGCTTTCACAATACGCTGTGCCACTTGTGGACGACAAGAATTATATTCCAGCAAACGGTCACGCCCCTCTTGCAGGTCATTTTCCAGCTCAAAGCGTTGCATATTGACCTGTTCGAGTAATGGTTCAAACTGTTCTGGCAAATCTGCAAGTAGGCAATCTTTTAAATCAACAATAAAATTTTCCTGCAAGGTTTGTGCAGTCGGCGAAATATTGCTAAAAATATTCAAGGCTTCGTTATACCAGCGGAACATACGCTCTTGTGCCGAACCTTCAATATAAGGAACATGGATTTGAATACGATTCTGCTGACCAATACGATCTAAACGGCCAATGCGTTGTTCCAGCACATCAGGATTGGCAGGTAAATCAAATAAAATCAAATCACTGGCAAACTGAAAATTTCGTCCTTCCGAACCAATTTCCGAACAGAGTAAAATTTGTGCACCATAGCTTTCTTCGGCAAAACATGCCGCTGCCTGATCACGTTCCAGCAGGCTCATGCCTTCATGGAACATCGCTGTACGAATCCCAGCATGTAAACGCAAAGCATTTTCCAATGCCTCCACGACTGGGCCACTGCGAGCAATCAGCAACACTTTTTTATGTTTAAATTCTTTGCGTAAGGCTTCCAACAACCATGCTACACGAGGATCAGTTTCCATCCATGCACCATCAAGCTGTAACTCTTCTGGCCACATTTGCTCACGCAATTTACCTGTGACATTCCAGCCTTCTGGCATTGCCAATGGCACGGCTAAACAATCTCGCCCAGGGAAGCCTTGAATCGCCTCACGGGTATTGCGGAATAAAATCCGCCCTGTACCATGACGATCCAGCAATTCATGAATCGCACGATGACGTTGTTCTGGCTCATCTGTTAAAGGATGACCGAGTAAATCTTCTAATGCTTGTATTTGTTCGGGATTTAATGGGCAATCCGACATCAGCACTTCGGCAATTTTTGCGGTTTGCTGATATTGTGCTTCTTCTTGCAAAAAACGCTCTAAATCATCAAAACGCTGTGGATCAAGCAAACGCAAACGAGCAAAATGACTTTCTACCCCAAGCTGTTCTGGTGTAGCCGTGAGCAATAAAACCCCTGCAGTTTTATTGGCAAAATCTTCAATCAGAAGATAACGGTCATTACCACCATCTTCTTCACTCCACATCAAATGATGGGCTTCATCCACCACCAACAAATCAAATCCAGCTTCTATCGCCAATTCATGCAAATCTGGATGATCCAACATCAAATCAACACTGGCAATAATGCGTTGTTCGGTTAAAAATGGATTCAGTTCGGGGTCGTGTTCTTTAATCGAAGCGGTACGCGTCAAATCAAAAATCGAAAATGCTAGATTAAAACGACGACGCATTTCAATCATCCATTGATATTGCAATGAATCAGGCACAAGCACCAAAATGCGTTCGCTACGCCCTGTTTTCAGTTGTTGATGAATAATCAATCCAGCTTCAATGGTTTTACCCAAACCCACTTCATCGGCAAGCAACACACGTGGTGCAAAACGTGTTCCAACTTCGTTGGCAATATAAAGCTGATGTGGAATCAAACCCACACGAGCACCGAGCAAACCACGCAATGGACTACGGCTCATGTGTGCCTGCATCAACAATGCTTGAATGCGTAAGTCATACCATTCTTTATAATCAATCTGACTGGCAAGCAACCGTTCCAAAGGTTTGGAAAGCTGAATATGTGCTCCCAAACGTGTTTCGTTTAAATCTTTAACAATCTCTTGACCTTGCTCATCACTACGCTTGGCATGATAACGCAAAACTCCCAGATGCTCACTTACCGACAAAACCGTCCAATCTAACCCTTCTTGGTCGGTAATACTGTCGCCAATATTAAAGATAATCCGTGATAAAGGTGCATTATTGCGTGCATAGACCCGTGTCTCATCACTTTTAGGGAACAGAATACTTACCGCTCGCTCATCTACATCAATGAGCACACCTAAACCAAGCTCGGATTCAGTATCCGAAAGCCAGCGTTGTCCAATAGCAAATTGCAATTTTTTCACCTTAATCGATTGAATATAAAGCCATCATTTCTGATTTGATGGATTAACTGTCATCACCGCACATATCAAGCGGTGATTTTACCCTAAAATCCCATTAAAATGGCGATGGACAAACAAACTTTACGGTTTTTCCTGTCACAGGATGGATAAAACTTAATGTTGTGGCATGTAAGCATAAACGTGGCATCAATGTTTGCCCTTGTGTTGTAGCATATAAGGTATCTCCGACAATAGGATGTCCCAAATATTGCATGTGTACCCGAAGCTGATGCGAACGCCCTGTCACAGGGATTAATTCTACTCTGGTGACGGGTTGCCCTTCTAATTCCAACTGCTCTAATACTTTAAAATGAGTGAGTGCTGGTTTGGAGTGTGTCGCATCTACAATATGCAAAGGCGGACGACTCGGATCGTAACATACAGGAATATCCACTTGCCCATCTTGCTCAAGCTGCCCTTCAACCAAAGCATGATACATTTTTTCTGTACTGCGTACCTGAAACTGCTTGGAAATATGGCTTTGTGCTGCTTTATTTAAAGCAAATACCAATAGGCCTGAAGTATCTCGATCTAAACGATGAATAAGTAACGTACGTGGTTCTAATTGTTGTAATCGGGTCAAGACACTATCAAAAATATCTTTGCCATTAATGGTTAAAATACCTACAGGTTTATGAATGACAAGTACATCATCATCCCGATAGATCAGGCAATCTTCTAAAAAATTACTCAAAGCCACGCCTACTCTTATGTACAAGGGATAAATGATAGAGATTTATCGTCCTACTCGCAACATCTACTACAAAAAAAGGAAAATAATTGCAGCATTATTACTCATTTCAACATTGACATTACCTACATAGAATACGATAAATTCAATCTATATTTTGCCAATGAAATTCCCCTCATGTCCCATGACCCTCATCACCATCACACGCATGAGCAACATAGCCATGTCCCCAACAATAAAAAAGTTTTACTGATCAGTTTTTTACTTATCAGTATTTTTATGCTGATTGAATTTATCGGTGGCTTTATCACCCACAGCCTAGCCCTCATTTCTGATGCAGGACACATGCTCAGCGACTCGGTCGCACTGGGTATTGCACTAGCGGCAGTATTGATTGGGCAAAAACAACGCAATGCTCAAAAAAGTTTTGGCTATCAACGCTTTGAAATTCTTGCCGCAGCACTCAATGGGCTTACCCTCATTATCATTGCCGTATATATTTTCATCGAAGCTATTTTGCGATTGCAACAGCCGCAAGAGATTCACGTACAAGGGATGCTGCTGATTAGTGGTTTAGGATTGCTCATTAATATTATTGTCGCTGTCATGATGTTTAAAGGCAGTGACACCGAACATGACTTAAATATGCGAGGTGCATTTTTGCATGTCATCAGTGATTTACTGGGTTCAGTTGGAGCGATTATTGCAGCACTGTGTATCTATTTTTTTGCATGGACATGGGCAGACAGCCTTGCCAGTGTTTTAGTCGCTATTTTGGTACTCAGAAGTGGCGTGCAGATAGCATTAAAAGCCTCGCATATTTTAATGCAAGGCACACCCGAACAATTTAATCCGCACAACATTGAACAGCAGCTACGCCAATTTGAGCAAGTGCAAGATGTCCATGATTTGCACATCTGGAGCTTAAGCAGCAAGCATTACGTCCTTTCCTGTCATGTTGTGGTGAAGGATGACATGACCATGCTGGACGTACAGCAACTCTTACACCGTATTGAACATCATATTCTGGATTTAGGCATTGAACATGTCACCATTCAGACCGAAACTACTGGGCACCACCACCCTGATATTCAGCAATGTACAATGGAAAGTGAACACTCTCACCCACATCAACCCAAATAAAACTGCACAATCATGGCTACACCGAGGATAAAGAAGATTGCCGCAGCGATTTTATGAATCAAAGCAATCGGTAACCGATTTGCCATCTTATCGCCAATGATCACCGCAGGTGCATTAGCAAGCATCATTCCTGCGGTTGTCCCCATAACCACGAAGATAAAATCATCAAAACGAGCCGATAGTGCTACGGTCGCAATTTGAGTTTTATCGCCCATTTCCGCCAGAAAAAATAAAATAAATGTGGTGGCAAATACACCATATTTTTGCCAACGATTAACACTGCCCGACTCATCATCCAATTTATCGGGAATCAACATCCATGCCCCCATAGCAATAAAAGATAATGCTAAAATCCAGTGCATGACCTGTACAGGCACGAGCGCAGTCAGCCATTGTCCAACAGCCGCAGCCAAAGCATGATTGACCAGTGTGGCGATTAAAATAGCCAGAATGATGGGAATAGGTTTGCGGAATTTTGCTGCTAAAAGTAAGGCAAGTAACTGGGTTTTATCACCCATTTCGGCAAGTGCAACCAAGCCTGTTGAAATTAGGAAAGCATCCATAAAACATATACTCTGGCTGGCAATCTCAAGACGATTGACGACTATTTTTTGCCAGCCAAAACGCTACCTAGCTATAGCAAAATATGCTATCGCATCAGTGACGACAAAAATAGTGTCAATGGTCTTGCCAGTCTGATTCCTATGGAATCGGATACAAACACCATGTTTTAAACAAAACAAGTATGTTGATGTTTGTCACAACGATTATGCAATAGTTGTGCGGCTACTCCCCAAAGCTGGGTCTATTATACATGCCCTATTTAGTCTTGTATAGCGATATAGAATATCCCAACAGGGCAAACGCGCTATGTTATTTTAACTTTATAAATCAATTAGATAAAAAATTACAATTGATTGTAAAATAACCAATTAAAATCATATATAACTAATTTATAACAAATAATTAAAATGAAGCGCGATTGCCCTGAATATCCCAACTTTAGCCGATACGGCGTTTTAGACCCGTGCTTTGCAAAATACGAGTAGAAATCTCTTCAATCGACATCTCAGATACATTGAGATATTTAATACCTTCCGAAATATAAATGCCTTCAATCGCTCGGAGTTCCATCTGACATTGGCTGAAACTGGCATAACGGCTATTGGCTTTACGTTCGGTACGAATCGCCACCAAACGCTCCGCATCAATCATCAAGCCAAAGAGTTTATTTTTATGCGGCTTAAGCACGGCAGGTAACTTATTATCATCCAAATCATCTTCAGTGAGAGGATAATTCGCCACCCGAATGCCAAATTGTAAGGATAAATAAATAGAAGTTGGTGTTTTGCCCGAACGTGACACCCCAATCAAAATAATATCCGCTTGGTCATAGTGGCGAGTTCTTGCCCCATCATCATTATCCAAAGCAAAATGTACCGCATCTATACGCGCTTTATACGACTCAGAATCTGTCACGGCATGGGTCTGCCCAACCAGTGTGGTTGCTGTAGTCCCCAGTTCGGTTTCCAATTTACTGATAATGCCTTCAAACACATCCAGATTGACCGCATGGGCAGTATTAATAATATCTCGTACCCGAAGATCGACTAAAGTATCAAACACTAAAGGTAAACAACCATCTCGTGCTGCGATATGATTAATCTCGTGAACAACATTGAGTGCACTTTCTTCGGAATCGACATACGGCATAATATGAATGTCAAAATTAACATTGGGAAATTGTGCCAATAAAGAGTGTCCCAGCGTCTCTGCGGTAATTGCTGTTCCATCGGAGATAAAAAATACACTTCGGTTAATCAAGTTACGTTCTGACATGTTTTTTTCACCTTAAACATTTGTCTTCATGACACAGAATCTTTATAGTAAACGTATGTTAAAACTCTGTCGCCTATTATTATACAGGGTTGGATAAAAAGTAGGCACATTCATCAAATTTACACTTTTACTTAACACAGTGGAGTAACGATCTTGGAAGCACGCGTTATTGGTCTGGAAAAATTAGGAAAGCATGACGTTGAACGAGTTGGCGGAAAAAATGCCTCTTTAGGCGAAATGATTAGCCATCTCTCCAATGCTGGGGTTTCAGTGCCGGGTGGGTTTGCCACAACTGCTGATGCTTATCGTGAGTTTTTACAAAAAAGTGGCTTGCACGCCAAAATTCAAGCTGAACTTGCCCAGCTTGATGTCGATAATATTACTGCACTCACTCAAACGGGTGCCAAAATCCGTCAGTGGATCATTGATGCACCTCTAACCGAAGAACTGGAAAAAGAAGTTCGTCTGGCGTTTACCGCATTATCCAGTGGTAATCCTGAAATTGCAGTTGCGGTACGGTCTTCTGCAACTGCCGAAGATCTACCTGATGCCTCATTTGCAGGTCAGCAGGAAACATTCCTGAATATTCGGGGTATTGATAACGTATTGATTGCAATTAAAGAAGTATTTGCTTCTCTGTATAATGATCGTGCAATTGCATATCGTGTCCATCAAGGCTTTGCCCATGACATCGTGGCATTATCTGCAGGCGTACAGCGTATGGTACGTTCTGAAACAGGTGCAGCAGGTGTCATGTTTACCCTCGATACCGAATCTGGCTTCCGTGATGTGGTCTTTATCACTGCCTCTTACGGTTTGGGCGAAATGGTGGTACAAGGTGCGGTAAACCCAGATGAATTCTATTTATCCAAGCCACTGCTCAATGCGGGCAAGCATTCCGTCTTACGTCGCAATCTAGGCTCTAAGCACAAGAAAATGGTCTATAGTAGCGAAGGTGCTGCTGGTCGTTCGGTGGAAATCGTCGATGTAGAGAAACAAGACCGCCAGCAATTTGCCCTCAAAGATCATGAACTTCATGACCTTGCCAAACAAGCTCTCATTATCGAAAACCATTATGGCTCACCGATGGATATTGAGTGGGCAAAAGATGGTGATGATGGTTTGATTTATATCGTACAAGCTCGCCCAGAAACAGTAAAAAGCCGTCAAAATGCGAGTACGATGGAACGTTACCTCTTAAAACAAAAAGGGAATGTACTCTGTGAAGGTCGTTCGATTGGTCAGCGTATTGGTTCAGGTAAAGTACGTATTGTGACCAGCATCAAGGAAATGGATAAGGTTCAAGTTGGCGATGTGCTGGTATCTGATATGACAGACCCAGACTGGGAACCTGTAATGAAACGTGCTTCTGCAATCATCACCAATCGTGGTGGTCGTACTTGTCATGCGGCAATCATTGCTCGTGAATTGGGCGTACCTGCGATTGTTGGCTGTGGTAATGCAACTGAAGTACTCAATGATAATCAAGAAGTGACCGTATCCTGTGCCGAAGGTGATACAGGCTTTATCTATGAAGGTGCATTGGATTTTGAAATTCAACGCAATTCGATTGAATCTATGCCACCACTGTCATTTAAAATCATGATGAATGTCGGTAATCCAGATCGTGCCTTTGACTTTGCTCAAATTCCAAATGAAGGGATTGGTTTGGCACGTTTGGAATTTATCATCAACCGTATGATTGGCGTACATCCAAAAGCCCTACTCAATATTGACAGCTTACCACGTGAAACACGTGCCGCAGTTGCGATGCGTACTGCAGGCTACGCCTCTCCAGTAGAGTTTTATGTAGAAAAACTGGTTGAAGGGATTGCTACACTAGCAGCCGCTTTTGCTGATAAGCCAGTGATTGTACGGATGTCAGATTTTAAATCCAATGAATATGCCAACCTCATTGGCGGTAAACTGTACGAACCTGAAGAAGAAAACCCAATGCTAGGCTTCCGTGGAGCAAGTCGCTATGTTTCGGACAATTTCCGTGACTGCTTCGAGTTGGAATGTCGTGCATTGAAGAAAGTCCGTGATGAAATGGGCTTAACCAATGTACAAATCATGATTCCATTTGTACGTACCGTCAGTGAAGCCAAACGTGTAATCGAACTATTGGCAGCCAATGGTTTAAAACGTGGCGAAAACGGATTGAAAGTCATCATGATGTGCGAATTGCCAACCAATGCCCTACTGGCTGAACAATTCCTCGAACATTTTGATGGTTTTTCGATTGGGTCAAATGACTTAACTCAACTTACCCTTGGCTTAGATCGAGATTCTGGTATCGTGTCACACTTGTTTGATGAGCGTGACCCTGCGGTAAAAGCCCTGCTTGCCATGGCAATTCATGCGTGTCGCAAAGCTGGCAAATATGTCGGTATCTGTGGTCAAGGGCCATCCGACCATCCAGACCTTGCAAAATGGCTAATGGAACAAGGTATTGAATCTGTATCGCTCAATCCTGATTCGGTACTGGATACGTGGTTCTTTCTTGCGGAAGAAAACGCAAAAAAATAATAATCCGTGAGAGATAACTTGTTATTTCAAAAAAAGACCCTATATTGATAGGGTCTTTTTTTATTGTGGTTTTGAGATTTTTTCATTATGCAAATTTATTTAGCAAGAGATCATCAGCAGGCTGGGCCGTATAGTGTTGAACAGCTCAATCAGATGCTTACTGCACAACAAGTCCTATTGACTGATTTAATCTGGCATGTAGGTATGCAGGAATGGAAACCACTTGGTGAAGTCACTCAGGGGCAATTGCATTATTATCCAACGAGCAATGAAACACTTTCCACCACACCCCAACAGATACAAAATACCATTACCCCAGTGGAAACCACCTACACGCTTGCACCGATTTCCAAACGTGCTGTCGCAAAATTCATTGATTTATTACTGTGGATGCCTGCACTTGTGATCCTACAGTTGATGTTGAGTACAGAACAACATCTTGAAATTGCCAAACAACAACAACACATGCTCACACTCATTAGTCAGGACAAAATTGAACAAGCCAATCAACTCTCTTTCCAAATCTTAAATATAATTCCCTCTACTGCATGGACGGTGATGGCGGTTTACTTATTGGCAATGCTCATTGTGCAAGCAGTTTTACTCAGTAAGACAGGACAAAGCGTTGGCAAAAAAATAATGGCCATCCAAATTGTGGATTTACATAATCAACAACTGGTCGGGCTGAATCGAGTATTTATTCTACGCAGCATTTTGTTTATGATCCTCAATATTTTTGTTGCTCCTTTCGTTTTTATCTTTGATTGGATATTTGCGATAGGCAAAAAACGCCAAGCTTTGCATGATTATCTGGCAAAAACCATCGTAACGAATAAAAAATAGGCAGGTAATACATTGAATCAGCACACGAATTTTCACACTGTATCCACAAAAAATACAATGAATAAACATGTATTTACATAGCGACCACCTCAAAACATGTATTTAAAATACAACATATAAGTGAAAGTTATAATTTTTATAAGGATTTAATTCTATTTTCCCTAAGTTTTGTTATAGCTTAGTTTCATCTAATCAGGCATAATGCCCTACAACGTAGCGGTGCCATATTGTTGGGAGAAAAGATGCTGTATCAGTATGTTTTTTCCCAGCTCTACAGCACTCTAATCGCTATCCCCATAAGTTTTTAAATGGGTCTCTTCACCGAGGTTGTATTATGAGACAAACAATTTTAGCTGTATTGTCTTTATTAGCAGCAGCCGCAGTCCTTACTGGCTGTGGTGGTGATTACGTACTTCTAACATCCGAAGGCCCTGTTGCCAAAGGACAATCCGAATTGATGATGACAGCCATCTACGTGATGTTGCTTGTTGTGATTCCTTCAATTGTCATGGCACTTTGGTTCGGCTGGAAGTTCCGTAAGTCTAATAAAGATGCAGACTATCAACCACAATGGACACATTCAACAACGATTGAAATTGTTGTTTGGGGCGTTCCTATTCTAATTATCCTATTCCTTGCTTATCTTTCATATAAAGGTACGCATGAATATGATCCATACAAATCACGTTCCGCAGACCCTTCGCAAGACCTTGTGATTCAGGTGATTGCCGAACAGTTTAAGTGGATTTTCATTTACCCAGAGCAAAACATTGCCACTGTAAATGAAGTACGTTTCCCAGAGAAACAACCTGTCAGTTTCCGCATTACCTCCAACTTTGCGATGACATCTTTCTTTATTCCAAAATTATCTGGTCAGGTTTATGCCATGGCTGGTATGCAGACTCGTTTGCACATGGTTGCGGATAATCTAAGTCCTGTGGTGCAAAACCCAGCTGAAGGACAAGATGACAAGTTTGGTTATCGTGGTTTTGCCTCAAACTATTCAGGTTATGGCTTCTCGCAAATGCGTTTTAGAGCTCATAGCGTCGCACAGGCAGACTTTGATAAATGGGTACAAGATATCCAAAATGGTCAAGGAAGCACCTATGCAGTAAACGGCAAAGGTACGACTGCAATTCAAAAAGGCGAGTTAAACTGGGCTGAATTTGAAGCTTTACGTGATGGTAATCGTTCACAGCATCAAATTGATGCGATGGTGAAAACTGCCAGAACTGAAACTGAAATCAAAGCTCGTGATGTCGCTGTGAAAGAAGGTCCATATCCAACTAAACCACATCCAGTGACCTACTACTCTTCTGTTGAAGCGAATTTGTTCAATAAAGTGATTGATCAGTATATGAGCAATCCACATGAGGCAAAAAAGCATCGTTCAGAGCATACAGCTGAACCAGAAGTAGCAACGCATGAATCAGAAGAAGCTCCTGCTTCTGCTGTGCATTAAGGAGAATAAATAATGTCTTCATTTTTATTCGGTAAATTAGGCCCTGAAGCAATTCCACACGATCCTATCGTGTTGGTCACAGTCGCTTTAATGGTTTTAGGTGGTATTGCTGTTTTTGGTGCAATCACCTATTTCAAACTATGGGGTTATTTGTGGAAAGAATGGTTTACGACTGTAGATCATAAAAAAATCGGGATTATGTATTTCCTCGTTTCAGGTATTATGCTGGTACGTGGTTTTGCTGATGCCTTGATGATGCGTTTGCAGCTTTTCCTTGCTGGTAGTGGTGGTGAAGGTTACTTGCACCCAGAACACTATGACCAAATCTTCACCGCCCACGGTGTCATCATGATTTTCTTCGTGGCGATGGGCTTGGTTGTCGGGATGTGGAATATCACCGTACCTTTACAAATTGGTGCACGTGATGTTGCATTCCCATTATTAAACTCTTTGAGCTTCTGGCTATTTGCTGGTGCTGCTGGGTTGATGATGGCATCTCTAGCCATTGGTGAATTTGCTGCAACAGGTTGGGTCGCTTACCCACCAGTATCAAATATCCAGTATAGTCCTGGTGTTGGTGTAGATTACTACATTTGGGCATTGCAGATTTCAGGTCTCGGTTCGTTACTGTCAGGTGTAAACTTCTTTGTGACCATCATCAAGATGCGTGCACCTGGAATGAAGTTGATGGACATGCCAGTTTCGGTGTGGACGACACTCTGTGCTGCGGTATTGATTATTGCAACATTCCCAGTATTGACTGCAACAATTGCGATGCTGTCTCTTGACCGTTATTTCGGTTTCCATTTCTTCACCAATGAGCTTGGCGGTAGCCCTATGCTCTATGTGAACCTGATTTGGGTATGGGGACATCCAGAAGTTTATATTCTGGTCTTGCCTGCATTTGGTCTATATTCTGAGATTGTACAGACATTTAGCCGCAAAGCGATCTTTGGTCATACCTCAATGGTTTATGCGACTGTTGCGATTACTATCCTTTCATTATTGGTTTGGTTACACCACTTCTTTACCATGGGTGCAGGTGCAAACGTCAATACCTTCTTTGGTATTATGACCATGATTATCGCCATCCCAACAGGTGTGAAGATGTTCTCATGGTTATTTACCATGTATCGTGGTCAAATCATTTTCACAACGCCAATGTATTGGACAATGGGCTTTTTGGTCACCTTCGGTATCGGTGGTTTAACAGGTGTATTGCTTGCTGTTCCACCAGCAGATTTCCTTGTACATAACTCATTATTCCTTGTGGCACACTTCCATAACGTCATTATCGGTGGTGTGGTCTTTGGTTTCTTCGGTGGTGTTGCTTTTTACTGGCCAAAAATGTTTGGCTGGAAACTCAATGAATTTTGGGGTAAAGCAGCATTTTGGTTCTGGTTCTTTGGTTTCTACTTCGCATTCATGCCACTGTATATCCTTGGTTTCATGGGAATGACACGTCGTTTGAATACCTATGACAACCCAGAATGGACACCTTACTTAGACCTTGCAATGGTTGGTGCGGTACTAATCGCTATTGGTGTGGTTTGCCAATTGTTAATGATTGCTGTTGGTTTCCTCAAGCGTCAAGAAACAATGGATTACACAGGTGATTCATGGGATACTGGTCGTACGTTCGAATGGTCAACCTCTTCTCCAGCACCATTTTATAACTTCGCTACAGAACTTAAAGGCGAAGGTATCGACCGTTTCTGGGATGACAAAGAAAATGGTGTGGCGTATCAACGCCCTGCAAAATATGAAGATATCCACATGCCGACTAACCGTGCTGCGGGCTTCGTGATTGCTATCATTATCTCTGTAATGGGCTTTGCATTGATTTGGCATATTTGGTGGTTAGTTGTTGTAACCTTTATTGCTGCCATTATCAGCTTTATTCGTAGTTCATTTACCAAAGAAGTGGATTACTATGTCCCTGCTGCAGAAGTAGAACGTATCGAAAATGAGCGTTTTGCATTGCTTGAAAAACATTTGAAGAAGGACTAAGACCATGGCCGACGTACTTCATCACGACAACCACGGACATGATGATCATCACGAACATGATGATACCGATATCACGGTCTTTGGTTTTTGGACTTATATCATGAGTGACTTGATTTTATTCGGGTCACTGTTCATCGCCTATGCGGTATTAAGCACGCATGTACCACCAGGTACCCCAACTGCCAAAGAGCTTTTTGGTGATTCATTGGGTTTTGTACTTACAGAAACCATGGCTCTTTTGGTCTCTTCGGTGACTTTTGGTTTTGCGGTACTTGCACGTTACAAAAATGATGTAAATGGCGTACTAAAATGGTTAGCCATCACATTCCTTTTTGGTGCTGCGTTTATCGGCATGGAAATTTATGAGTTTCATCATTTAGTTCATGCAGGACATGGTCCAAGTACCAGTGCATTCTTATCTGCATTCTTTACACTAGTCGGTACACACGGGATTCACGTGACATCAGGTCTAGTCTGGATGTTGGTTTTGATGTATCAAATCAAAAAGAATGGTTTAACCTTACCCAATACACGCCGTCTGGCATGTCTAAGCCTATTCTGGCACTTCCTAGACATCGTTTGGATCTGTGTATTTAGTGTAGTTTACTTAGGAGGAGTTCTTGCATGAGTCATGATGTAAAAAATCCAGGTGCTGCACACGGTAGTTTTAAGCAATATACGATTGGCTTTGTTCTTTCGATTATTCTGACGCTTATTCCATTTGGTATGGTGATGTCAGGTATGACAGGAACAGCCGTTTGGGCAACTATTGCTGTTACTGCGATAGCACAAGTCCTCATTCAACTTGTTTACTTCTTGCACCTCAATGGTTCAGAAGAACAGCGTTGGGATAGTATTTCTTTTATCTATACGGTTCTTACCCTTGCGTTCTTTATTATTGGTTCGATCTGGGTAATGAATTATTTACACTCAAATATGATGCTCTAAACGATTGTCATGTTTAAACAATACTTATTCCTGACTAAACCAGGGATACTCTTCGGTAACTTAGTTACTACCTTGGGTGGCTTATTCTTAGCCGCCCAAGGGCGAGTTGATCTCCCCCTCTTTTTCCTGACCATACTTGGCACTACACTGGTCGTGGCGTCTGGCTGTGTCTTCAATAATATTATAGATCAAGATATTGACCAAAAAATGCAGCGTACTCGTACTCGTGCATTGGTGAAAAAAACCATTTCTGTTCCTGTTGCATTTAGTTTTGCCACTATTTTGGGAATCAGTGGTTTTGCACTGTTGTATTTTTTGGTGAATGCCTTTGCCTGTTTTTTTGCGGCATTAGGATTTGTGGTCTATGTCGTGCTGTATAGCTTATGGACAAAACGAACAACGATTCATCAAACCATCGTTGGTAGTATTTCGGGTGCATGTCCACCCGTCATTGGGTATTGTGCCGTAAGCAATCAAGTTGATATTGCTGCACTATTGCTACTTTTAGGTTATGCGTTCTGGCAAATGCCTCATTCATGGGGTATTGCGATTTATCGTTACAATGATTATAGCAGTGCAAATATTCCTATTCTTCCTGTCGCTCGCTCAATTCAACGTACCAAAATTGAATCAACGATTTATGTTATTTTATTTATGGCATGTATGAATTTGCTGTATTATTTTGGCTACGCCAATATTTGGTATGCGGTAATCTTGAATCTACTCTGTCTATATTGGATTTATCTCAGTTTGGTTGGTTTTAAAGCTGAAAATGATCAAGTCTGGGCGAAAAATTATTTTATGTTCTCTGTAAAACTGATTACGATTATCAGTTTAAGTTTCTATTTTACCGCAACTGCTCCTAGCATTGAATATTTTGAATTTCACGTTTTAGATTTGAAATAGCCACTTAAATGAAGTGGCTATTTTTGGGTGAACTTTAGTTTTTATGACGCATGTGTGGGAATAAAATCACATCACGGATACTTGCGGCATTGGCAAATAACATCACCAAACGGTCAATCCCTATGCCTTCACCTGCTGTTGGTGGCAATCCATATTCCAATGCTTCAATAAAGTCTGCATCATAGTGCATTGCCTCATCATCACCAGCATCTTTTTCTGCCACTTGTGCTTGAAAACGTTCCGCTTGATCAATCGGGTCATTTAACTCAGAAAAACCATTGGCTAATTCACGACCACCGATAAAGAACTCAAAACGATCGGTAATGTGTGGATTATGGTCATTACGGCGTGCAAGCGGTGACGTTTCCGCTGGATATTCAGTAATGAATGTTGGCTGACGTAGTTTGGTTTCGACGGTTTCTTCAAACACAATGGTTTGTAATTTGCCTAAACCGAAACTTGGTTTGACCTGTTCTTTTAACACTTCTTTGGTGAACTTCGCCAAAAATTCACGGTCATTGACATTTTCAGGCGTAAATGTTGGATTATGCTCAAGAATCGCATCAAACATGGAAATTTTCTTGAATGGACCTTTGAAGCTATACACTTCGTCGCCATACGGTATATCGGTAGAGCCTAAAATATCTAAAGCCAATTTCTCTAGCATATTTTCCGTCAATGCCATCAAATCTTTATAATCTGCATACGCCTGATAGAACTCAATCATGGTAAATTCAGGGTTATGCCGAGTGGATACCCCTTCGTTACGGAAGTTACGGTTAATTTCAAATACCCGTTCAAAACCACCCACGACCAAACGTTTTAAATATAACTCAGGTGCAATACGCAAAAATAATGGCATATCCAAGGCATTATGATGGGTTTCAAATGGACGTGCCGATGCACCACCTGGAATCACGTGCATCATGGGTGTTTCCACTTCCATAAAACGCTCATTGGTTAAAAATGCACGAATCCCTGCCACCACTTTGGCACGAATTTCAAAGGTTGTACGGGTTTCTTCATTGACGATTAAGTCTAAATAACGCTTACGATATTTGGCTTCGGTATCGGTTAAACCATGGAATTTATCTGGCAATGGACGCAGTGATTTGGTCAGTAATTCAAAACCTTCAAGATGTATATATAAGTCACCTTTACCAGAACGACCGATATAGCCACTTGCAGCAATAATATCACCTAAATCCAAGCTCTTAATGGTTTCCAATGTTTCTACTGGCAAACCTTTGCGATCCACATATAACTGGATACGCCCAGTCATATCTTGAATCACCATAAATGAACCACGATTGAGCATGACACGACCAGCAACTTTGGCATATACAGGTTCGCCAGCTTCAATATCCTGCTTGGATTTATCTTGAAATTGTTGCTGTAAATCAGCAGCATAATCTTCACGCTTAAATTGATTCGGATAGGCGTTTGTGCCTGCGGCTTGTTGCTGAATTTGTTTTAATTTGGCGTGACGCTGTGCGATTAAATCGTTTTCGGAAATTTGTGGTTCAGAAGTCGATTGAGCGTTGTGTTGCGTCATTGTTGCCTCGATATAACAATAAAAATACAGTGCATTATTCTAGCAGAAATCTAATTGTTTTCGCACTGTTACCAGTGCCAGCATCTAAAATATTTCAAATAAACTGCCCACATCGGAAAACCATATTGTATCATCAACATAAGTGTGCTATTTATCAATTTAAATCCATAACATAAATAAGGAATACTACGATGTCGTATCAACATATTTTGCTTGCTGTCGATGATTCCCCGATTTCCTATGCAGCAGTCGAACATACTTTGGGCTTGGCAAAACTCAGTCAGAGTCGAGTCACCATTGTCAGTGTTGTGTCGGTAGATCCTTTTGTGGGTGTAGATTTTTACCAGATTGCCCCAGCAGTGACCGATTATTTTATGCAGGCGGAACAAAGTGCCAAATTACGTTTGGAAGATATCACTCAGTCTTTTATCCGTGATGGTATTGAGGTACAAAGCAAAATTTATCATGGTGAAGCAGCAGCAGGTATTTTATTTGTAGCGGATGAAGTCGCAGCAGATTTGATTGTCATGGGTTCACACGGTCGTACAGGGATGAAGAAATTTCTACTCGGCAGCGTAGCACAAGCAATTTTGACGCAATCACATATTCCAGTGCTTACCATCAAACAATAAATACCCCTATTTTAAAAGGCGAATGAATCATCATTACGCCTTTTTAATGAATTTCCAACAAATTCACCTGCTCAGTCTGAATATCTTGCATGGTTTTTCCATAGTATTGTAATTGTTGGAAATAGTCTTCTACTACTTTAAATTGCATTGCAGTAGAGACTTCTTTATACATATTCTGCCGAAATTCATTACTAGAGCGTAAGCCTTTGGTGTACCAAGCGATATGCTTACGCGCAATACGACAACCTGAATATTCACCATAAAATTGATAAAGTTCAGCCAAATGCCCAAGTAATACCGTTTGTACTTCAGCAATATCAGGGGCAGCCAAATACTCACCTGTCTTTAGATAATGGGCGATTTCTCGAAAAATCCATGGTCGTCCCTGTGCAGCACGCCCAATCATAATCGCATCCGCCCCTGTATAATCCAAAACATATTGGGCTTTTTCAGGGCTATCAATATCCCCATTGGCAATCAAAGGAATAGAAATTTCCTGTTTCACCATTTTGATTAAATCATAACGTGCGGTATTTAAATACATATCCTCACGGGTACGCCCATGCAAAGCCAATGCCGCAATACCTGCTTCTTCGGCACGTTTGGCAATACGCAGAATATTTTCTTGCCCATTTTTGAAGCCTAAACGGGTTTTTAAGGTAACAGGCACATCAACCGCAGCCACGACAGTATCTAAAATACGAGCAACCAAATCTTCATCCTGTAGTAATGCCGAACCTGCCAATTTATTACAGACTTTTTTGGCGGGACAGCCCATATTAATATCGACGATTTGTGCCCCATTGGCCACTTGATAACGTGCAGCTTCTGCCAATTCAAGCGGATCAGCACCTGCAATTTGTGCCGAAATCGGTGCTAATTCACCGTCAAAATTGGCACGGTATAAACTTTTTTTGCTCATGCGTAAGGTTTTATCCGCCGTCATCATTTCACTGACCGCATGTCCTGCACCAAAATATTTACACAATGTTCTAAAAGGGCGATCCGTCACCCCTGCCATCGGAGCAACCCAAATCTGGTTACGCTTTGATTTATCAAATAATTCTGTAATTACTTTGTTTTTACTCAATTTTCTAAATCCTATATTTTCAAAGGTTTTACATCATTTCCACACATCAAACTTCTTCCGTCTCGATCAAGTTTTCCAAAGTCTGGCTAAAGGTATCTTGGAATGCGGAGTCCTTACGGTAGAGATTGTACAAATCCACCATATTTTTACGCTGTACCACCATAATTTCATCGAGCATCTTTTTAAATACCAATGCTCTGTTCTGTGGGTCTTGCGTCTGCTTATACTTTTTCATGAAGTTTTGATGCTGCTGAATACGCTTCACCAAATCAATGATAATCACCCGTTGATCTTGTGGTGTCGCACTCCAATCCTGAAACCATTTTTCATTAAACTTAGAAATAATAACATCTAAGGTTTCATCATCTTTTTCTTCGCTTGGATTACGAGGATTGGCGTTTGTTGGCGCTACAACTGTTTCCTCTGCATCAAGTGTAATCGTTTTATTG
>SSHE01000096.1 GCA_008017315.1 Acinetobacter sp. | reverse complement strand
TTCTTTTAAATGCCTGTCCAAACAGTTGGCAGACACATTGAGCTGCCCATCAGCAAACCATTCGATTTTAAAGTTATCCTTGGCAAAACTGGTATTCTTCACCTGTGTAAAGGGTTTAATCCAATCGACGATTTTCGCTTGTTCTGCCCAAAATGCTGCGGGATTTTGGATTGATTCCTGATAACGCTGTTCATATTCATCACGTGTGGTACGAGCGGTTTGGGCGAATTGTTCAGGTACTGGGTAAATTGCTTTCATTTTGCTGATCCTTTGCGACTTTATCTTTTATCTGGTTTGGAGTGTAGCGACTCTCTGCCTTGTCTTTTCAGTAATAAACCGCTTTGTAAAGTCAGGCAATGATGCTTTAGTCTTAGCTTTATCAAAACATATTTGCCCAATCGACTGCAATAACCGCATGGTTCAATTCATACGCAAAATGTACCAAAATCAGATATTTTTACCTTTGATATACAACGGTTTTACAGCATCTATGCGATAAAATTATCTAACAACAAACACTGATATTTACAATTTTTTCATGCAAAATAGCCTTTTTGAGCATGATGAGTATTCTCCCTGTGAGTAAAAATGACACCAGCCTAAAGGAAGTCACCGAACAAACCACCCACCTGATACAAGAAGCTGGACAAAAAACCACTGCAACAGTCATTCAGCATACGCAAAAATATAATGATGCCTACAGTACGATGAATAAAATCATCGAAGGCTTCTGGGAGCGTGTGCCGTATCTCATCATCGGTATAGTGGTCTTTTTAATTTTTTATCTGCTGGCAAAAGTCTTTAAAATTTTTGTCCGCAAAGCACTGTATAACCGCTCTTATACCCGACAAAATTTGGTGCTGGTACTCAATCGTGTTGGCAGTACCTTTATTGTCTTTTTTGGTTTTTTGATTGCCTTGGTGATTATCATTCCCGGTTTCTCACCTGCACAACTGATTAGTGCATTGGGAATTGGCTCGGTTGCCATTGGTTTTGCTTTTAAAGATATTTTTCAGAATCTACTCTCAGGGGTGCTCATTCTACTGAGTGAACCGTTCCGTATTGGTGATACCATCGTGGTCAATGGAATGGAAGGGACGGTAGAAGATATTCAGATTCGGGCAACCTTTTTACGTTCGGGCGATGGTCGCAGAATCGTCATTCCCAATGCGACGGTCTATACCAGTGCGATTATCGTCAATACAGCCTACCATCGTCGTCGCTGTGAGTTCACAGTCGGGATTGGCTATAACGACAATATCGAACAAGCACGTGAAGTCATACGCAAGGTACTGGACAAAAATCGCAATGTGTTAAGTGAACCCAATTTTTCGGTTCAGGTCACTACGCTTGCCGATTTCTCGGTAAATCTGATGGTCAGATGGTGGGTGGATGTCGGTCATACCTCAATCGCCAATTCTGTCAGTGAAATCCAAACCCAAGTCAAACAGGCCCTTGATGAAGCAGGCGTTTCGATTCCTTACCCGATTCGTGATGTCAATATTGCCAATTTACCGACACAAACTCCATCCTCAACTGAACAGCCGAGCTAATAATACCGCTATCGCTGTTTCTGTCCTTAAAATACGGTTGCCAAGTGTCATAATTTGGCAACCATTTTTTTGCATTAAATCAATTTCATAGGGGATAAAACCACCTTCTGTACCAATCACAAGCTGACAAGGTTGATTCCATGCGATCGGCATGCTGTGCTCGCTATATGGATGTCCGACAAAGGTGGGAGCATCTTTCGTCCATACTGCTAAACTATCTTCGACAAAGGGTTTAAAGCGTTTTTCCAGTACAATGTCAGGAGCAAATACATCTCCAGCCTGTTCTAGCCCAAGCTGCACATAATCCTCAAGCTGATTCAAAAAAGGACTTTGCCAATAGCTTTTATCTACTCGATAGCTATGCAACAACACCAGTTTTTCTACCCCAAGCGTAACACTATCCATCACCAGACGACGCAGCACTTTAGGACGTGGCAAAGCTACAATCAAGGTCACAGGGATTTTTGCAGGAATAGCGTGTTGTATCAGTGGTTTGACCCAAATACATGTGGGCTCAATACAAATGACTTCGGTGAGATAGCGTGCCTGATTTAAAATCCCAACTTTTAATGGGTCGCCAACCTGTATGTTTACATGCCTGACTAAATGTACAACTTGACGAACATCATCAATTTTCCATGCTTCACCTGTCGGTAGCGTACGCAATAACACAATATTCATGGCTGCAAATAACCATCGATCAATGCAATATGCCGTGCAACTGCACCCTGATTTGCTTGCATAATATGTTGTGCTTGATCATTCATTTGCTGCCGTTGGGCTGTGTCGTGTAATAGTGTTAAACAGATCTGAGCAGCTTGCTCGGCATTCTCGACGACCAAAACCGCCTGCTGTTGTACAAATTCATCGACAATGGTCTGAAAATTAAAATAATTTTTTCCAAGAACTGTCGCCACATTTAAGGCAATTGGCTCTAAAATATTATGCCCACCACCCGGTTGATTGAGCGAACCACCGACATACGCCACCTGTGCTAAGGCATACCATAGCCACAATTCTCCCATAGAATCAGCGAGATAAACTTGTGTATTGGTTTGAATCGTTTGCCCTAGACTGCGACGCTGTACGATGAAATCAAGCTGTTGAATGCTTTGATAGACTTCATCAAAACGTTCGGGGTGACGAGGTACAACGAGACAAAGCAGTGTTGGATCTTGTCGCAAGGCAGTTTGTAAAGCCGTCAAAATCTGTTTTTCTTCGGGTGTATGGGTACTGGCAAGCACCACGATGTTACGCTGTGCCAACTGCCAGTCCTGCCGTAGCTGCTGAGCTTGCTGGATAAATTGCTGTGGTGTAGTAATATCAAATTTCACATTACCCAAAACCTGTATTTTATCTGTACGCATCCCCAAATCTATAAATCGCTGCATAGTTGCATCATCTTGTGCAGCAATAAAATCAAGCTGTTGCAACATCGGTACAGTCAGACGTTTAAATTTGGCATAACCTTTGGCGGATTTCTCTGATAATCGGGCATTGAGTAAAGCCAATGGTATTTTGTGTGTATGGATACATTCTAGCAAATTGCACCACAGTTCAGTTTCCATTAATAATACCATACGAGGCTGATTGCACTGGATAAAACGCTCAATCAGATATTTTTGGTCGATTGGTAAAAAAACTGCTTGAAATAGCTTGGGGTACTTATCGGCAAATAGGGCTTTGGCTCGTGCCTGTCCTGTACGTGTGGTATTGGTGACTAAAACCGCCTGCCCAAGTTTTAAATAATGCTCAATGAGTGGTTGTGCCGCATTGGTTTCCCCAACCGACACCACATGAAACCAAAGGGTCTGCTGATTTTTCACAGGCTGGAAATTGCCAAAACGCTCATCAATTTCCTGCTGATAATCAGGCAAATGCCCAAAGCGTTTTTTCACTCGCCAGCGATAGAATGGCTTGATGCACCAAATCAAAACGTTATACCAAAATGGTGTAGTCAAGATACGCCCCCAAAAACAATATGCCCAAGCAATATACCATATGCACTAAAATATAGATTTTGATTGACGCAAAATATTTGGTTGGTATTGATAGGTTATTCACCCTATATTATCATGACGCTGCAATCAATCGAATCGTTCACTTGAATCCGCCCAACCAAACAGAGAAAAAATGCATCCATTCACTTTAGTATGTCTAGGTCTGATCATGCTTATCAGCTCAGGTTGTCAAATCATCTCACCGCTATTTGTAGATTACTATGGTGTACGACGAGATGTTGCCCAATGGATTAATCAGCATCAATTGCTCAGTATGCAACAAAAGCGTCTGTTGGTGCAACTCAGCAGGGCACAACAACAATTACGAAAAATTGAAAGCAAGTCAGCAGAACAGCAAATACACATCATGAAAGAAAATATGATGGCCATACATTGTGCTACACCCTACATCACCGAGCAAAAAATACAGCAACTACAAGATAAAATTTTTGATCCTACAGAAAAGCAACATATTTTGGATTTTTACAATCAACAACGTCAAAATATTCAAATTGATTTAAATTTAGTCAAATGTGGACATTGAACACAGACCGTGGATGTCGTAAGAGCGTAAATACCCTAAGTTCGACGTAAAACCGTAATATAATAATAAAAATTAAACATGCAATACGTTGGTTTCGACAAGTTCAACCTATTTTATGACATGATGACTTTTATGGGCTAACTGACCACTACATTAAATAATGAACCAATCCAATTGGTCACCAGCATCGCTACAATCCCCCATATTGCTATACGTAGTGCACCTTGATACATGGATGTACCAGATAAATATCCCGACGCTGCACCCAGAACAGCCAATGCCACTACGCCCACCACAATCATTCCCCATTCGAGTTGATGTTCTGGAATCAATACAATTGCCAGCATGGGCAAAATAGAGCCCAGCGAAAAAGCGACTGCGGAAGACAAAGCTGCCAATACTGGCTGAGCAGCCGTTTGCTTATTAATACCGATTTCATCACGTGCATGTGCTTCCAATGCGTTATGTGCGGTGAGCTGTATGGCGACTTCACGTGCAAGGTGAGACTCGAGACCTCGCTGTACATAGATATGTGTGAGTTCCTGCAGTTCCAGCTCAGGATTGCGATGCAACTCACGATTTTCTATGGCCAAATCAGACTTTTCAATATCCTCTTGTGATTTGACGGATACATATTCTCCAGCCGCCATCGAAATCGCTCCTGCAATCCAGCCAGCTAAACATGTCACCCATAAAGTGTCTGTCGTTGCACCACTTGCAGCCATGCCGACAACTAAACTCGTCACAGAAATAATACCATCATTTGCCCCCAATACCGATGCACGCAACCAGCCTAAACGACTGATATAATGTTTCTCTGTGTGATGTGAAAACGTCATGACAATACTCTCCAATACCTTAACATTCTTGCAAAAACCAAGTTTCGACAAGTGTAATCCAAATGTTACTCAAACTTGTGAAAGCGATAGGGGAATTTCACAAATCATCTATTTTGATTCGTTGATTTTAGCCAATCTTCATATTTTCTACACAATATTCACGCAGTAATAATATTTTATTCATTGCCACTTCTTATCGGTTTTTTAGTATCATAAGCTCATACTTTATTGATGGAATTGCACTGCATGAAACGTTTTGATTGTGCTGTTTTGCTGGGATTATCATTATTGATAATGCACCCTGCATTCGCTGCACCGCCAACGTATGTTGCTGCACAATATGCAGAAGACAATGATGCAATGCCATCATCTAGTGAAGAACGCCAACACTATCGTGAACAGCGACGGCATGATAATGACCGTCATCAACATCGGAAAAATTTTGTTTGGCAGGCGGGTGCAACGTTACCCGAAAAATATCGTTCTACAGACAATTATGTGGACTATACCAGCAATGCCAAATTAACTGCACCAACACGTTATCAACAATGGTTAAAAATCAAAAAACATTATATTTTATTCAATGTCCTGACCAATACGATTATCAAAATTGTGCATGAATAACATACATTCTGCATTGGAAAAGCCTTTTACTACACAGTAAAAGGCGGTGTGAAGTTTACGTATTCGTGCGTTCTTTGACAAACTGGCGAACTTTTTTAATATTTTGTTTGACAGATTTTGGAATTTTGGGTGGAATCAATTTGGCTGCTTGATTGAACCACACCAGCAATGAAAAATCACCTTCCATTTTGATATCGCCTGTCTGCATACCTACCATAAATGCACTTGGATCGCCTTTGAGCAGCGTTTTTACCGCATATTCACTGTTTGAA
>SSHE01000021.1 GCA_008017315.1 Acinetobacter sp. | reverse complement strand
GGATGCGTACCTTACTGTGAAAACTCATGGTAACGAAGCTGCTTAAAAATCCGTATTCATATAAAGCAAAAAAGGTCGCCGAGGCGACCTTTTTCATTTCTCTGAATCCCTCTTTATGAAAGAGGGAAATCAAGGAGAATTATGCAGATTTAACCGCGTTTAATAATTCAGCTTGGCGATCTTTAAGTGCTTGAGGTAAACGCTCACCGAGTTTAGTAAATAGCTCGGTGTGGCTTTCTAACTCTGTAATCCACTGATCTTTGTTTTGTGCTGTAACAGTTTCGAATTGCTCTTTAGAGAAATCTAAACCTGTCCAGTTCAGTTGCTCATAAGTGGGTACATAACCAATCGGTGTAGTCACTGCATCTGCACGACCTTCACAACGGTCAATAATCCACTCAAGTACACGCATGTTTTGACCAAAACCAGGCCATACGAAGTTGCCTTCTGCATCGCGACGGAACCAGTTTACATTAAAGATTTTTGGTAATGTGTTGCCAGCAGCTTCAGCTTTTGCACCAACAGTTTTACCCATGTCTAACCAGTGGTTAAAATAGTCTGCCATGTTGTAGCCAGCAAATGGAAGCATGGCAAATGGATCACGACGTACAATACCTTGCTGACCAACAGCGGCGGCAGTGGTTTCAGAACCCATGGTTGCAGCTTTATACACACCATCAACCCAGTCAAATGCTTCTGATACTAAAGGTACAGTATCGGCACGACGACCACCAAAGATGAACGCAGAAATTGGCACACCTGCTGGATTTTCCCAGTCAGCGTCGATAGATGGGCATTGACCCGCAGAAACGGTAAAGCGAGAGTTTGGATGTGCTGCTTTTTCGCCTTCAACGTAAGGTTGCCCTTTCCATGTTGTGAGGTCGGCTGGGACTTCTTTAGTTAGACCTTCCCACCATACTTCGCCGTTTCTAGTCACTGCAACGTTGGTATAAATTGTGTCTTTATACATGGTTGCAATACAGTTCGGGTTGGTTTTGGTATTGGTACCTGGTGCAACACCGAAGAAACCAGCTTCTGGATTGATGGCATATAAGCGACCATCTTCACCTGGTTTAATCCAAGCAATATCATCACCTACAGTTTCAATTTTCCAACCTTCGTAGCCTGCTGGTGGAATCAACATGGCAAAGTTGGTTTTACCACACGCAGAAGGGAATGCGGCAGCGATATAATGTTTTTCACCCTGTGGATTGGTCACACCTAAAATCAGCATGTGCTCAGCCAACCAACCTTGCTCACGTCCCATAACGGATGCAATACGTAACGCAAGACATTTTTTACCCAATAATGCGTTGCCACCGTAGCCTGAACCATAAGACCAGATTTCACGTGTTTCTGGATAATGTACGATATATTTTTCAGGGTTGCATGGCCAAGAGACATCTTTTTGACCTTCAGCCAGTGGTGCACCGACAGTATGGACACAAGGAACATACTCACCATCTGTACCTAGAACGTCATAAACCGCTTTACCCATACGTGCCATTTTGGTCATGCTGACCGCAACATAAGGTGAGTCGGTCAATTCGATACCGATGTGGGCAATATGGCTACCTAAAGGTCCCATTGAGAATGGCACGACATACATGGTACGACCAGCCATTGCACCATCAAATAGGCCATTTAATTTTTCACGCATGACCGCTGGAGCTTCCCAGTTATTGGTCGCACCAGCATCTTCTTTATGTTCTGAACAGATAAACGTACGGTCTTCAACACGTGCAACGTCAGAAGGGTCAGAATTTGCAAGATAAGAACCAGGATGTTTTTCTTGGTTAAGTTTTTGCATGGTGCCGTTAGCGATCATCAAGTCGATCAGACGTTGATATTCCTCTTCGCTGCCGTCACACCATTCGATTTTTGCTGGTTTGGTTAGTTTTGCAATCTCTTCCACCCATGCAATAAGCTTAGGGTGACGAACGAATTCTGGTGCGTTCACTTGGGTCATGTTGAAACCTGCTCAATTAGAAAGTGTACTTGAAGTACAAATAATCACCGTGGTACAGCGATTACAAACGAAAAAAGTGTGGACGCATTAAAGCACAAATTGAGTGAAATGATAAGCAATCTAAAGTCGTAACTCGTAGTGTGGAAATGGATTTTTTTATTATTTTATTAAAAATTAGTGCATTAGTTGAAAGTTTTGAAAAATAACTTATAGAAATGTTTGATATTTATATTTTAAATATTGGGGTGAGATACTGTTTCAATCTGTGGCTATTAAAAATAGCAAAATTTTTTTGCTTATAGGGGACTTGCTGGCGAAAAAATAGGCACAGTATCTGTGCCTATTTGGAGAATATTCGCGATTAACGCTGAATATCACGTTGCGTTTCGCCAGTATAGAGCTGACGAGGACGACCAATTTTGTATGGGGTAGCGTGCATTTCTAACCAATGGCTAATCCAGCCAACAGTACGTGCAAGTGCAAAGATGACGGTAAACATTTCGGTTGGAATACCAATCGCTTTTAAGATGATACCAGAATAGAAGTCCACGTTTGGATAGAGATTACGCTTGATGAAATATTCATCAGACAATGCGATACGCTCCAATTCCATCGCTAAAGCAAGTTGTGGATCATTGATATTTAATGCTGCAAGCACTTCGTCACAGGTCTGTTTCATGACTTTGGCACGTGGGTCAAAGTTTTTATACACACGGTGACCGAAGCCCATCAGCTTCACTTCTTTGCGTTTTACTTTTTCCATGAATTCAGCAACGTTTTCTACGCTACCAATTTCATCAAGCATTTTAAGGACGGCTTCGTTTGCACCACCATGTGCAGGCCCCCAAAGTGCAGAGATACCTGCAGAGATACACGCATAAGGGTTTGCACCAGTAGAACCAGCTAGACGAACCGTAGAAGTTGAGGCATTTTGTTCATGGTCTGCGTGAAGCGTAAAGATACGATCCATGGCACGAGCAAGTACAGGATTAACCTTGTAGTCACGGTCTGCAGGTGTTGCAAACATCATGTGCAAGAAGTTTTCTGCATAGCCTAAGTCATTACGTGGGTAAATGAATGGCTGACCTATTGTATATTTGTAGCTCCACGCTGCAAGCGTAGGAATCTTGGCAATTAAGCGAATCGCCGTAATTTCACGGTGGTTAATATCTTCGATATCCAAACCATTATGATAGAACGCAGATAATGCACCAACAACACCGACCATGATTGCCATTGGATGTGCATCACGACGGAAGCCTTTAAAGAAGCGACTCACCTGATCATGTACCATAGTATGATTACGTACTTTGGCATCAAATTCAGTTTTTTGTTCAGCTGTTGGTAATTCACCATTCAATAACAAATAGCAAGTTTCAAGGTAGTCTGCTTGAGTTGCAAGTTGATCGATTGGGTAGCCACGATGCAACAGAATGCCTTTGTCACCATCAATAAAGGTGATTTTAGATTCACAAGCTGCTGTGGACATAAAACCAGGATCGAAAGTAAAGTGACCTTCTTTCAATACACTGCCAACATCAATTACATCTGGGCCTAATGTGCCACTGTAAATTGGAAGTTCAATTCTTTTGCCATCAAGTTCTAAAACGGCTTTTTTGCCAGTTGTTTCAGACATTCAAAAGCTCTCCTGTCCTGGTGAATATGAAATCTGAGCATTGGGGTGATGAAAAAATCACCCTATCAATCAGACTACTAAAAAAATCGCTATAAGCTTAGTGAGTGTTGAGATTTTGTCAATTCTCATTCAGCAGAAAAAACATAAAAAACGATGATTGCTATATTTATTTTCTAAATACCACGCTCGTTTTTCACACTTATCTCCTTGATGGAGTAGCACGTTATGTATTTTCGTTCGCCTAACATCGCACTGCCATAATACCGCTTCATGTACTACATACCGACAATTGCTTACAAAATTTTGTAAGAAGATTTATCTTTTGTATGAGAATGCTGCGATAAAGCAATGATTGTTTATACGACAAAAAGAATCATAAAATAAATTGCACTAAAGTCGTATTTGTGCAGCAAAGGTGTTTATTTGATGTGTATTTTGCGATAAATAAAGGGGAATTTGAGTGAAATGAAAATGATTCTCAATCATGTAATTTTAAACAAGTTTTAAACAAACGTATTTGTAATTTTGTGTTGTGCGTTTTATAATTCCCCGACATTTAAATTTGAGCAAACGCTGCTCAATAATGCCAGCTTTCCTTCGAATTTATTCATAAACTCCTTGTATCAGGAGTTATTACTTACAGGATGCCCGCTGTGAAAAGCAACAGACCTGTCAATTTGTCCATGGGTCAAGTTTTAGCTGTAAACTTAAAATCACCCGTGGCTATTGCATCAATTCTACACCGTTTGTCTGGTGTCATCGTTTTCCTTTTAGTTCCAGTTCTATTATGGATTCTGGATAAGTCGCTATCTTCGCCAGAAGGCTTCGACTATGTTAAAAATGTCGTATTTGGCAATATTGCTGTACGTTTTATCGTATGGGTCTTTGTTGCAGGCTTGATTTTCCACTTCGTAGCAGGGGTTAAGCATTTACTTGCCGACCTTGGCATTGCTGAAGAATTACAAAGTGGTCGAGTTGCGGCGACAATTTCATTGGTACTGTCTGCGATTGGTATTCTCGCAGCCTTTGTATGGATTATGTTCTAATGAAAAGTGCTACTGGTTTAACAGGTTCAGGCTCTCGTGACTGGTTTATCCAGCGTGTCAGTGCTGTGGTTTTGGCTGTATATACAGTTGTCATTTTAGGTTGGGTACTGTGCAAAGGTGATTTTGATTATGCACAGTGGTCGAGCTTTATGATGACTTTGCCAATGAAAATTTTATCATTGTTGGCGATTTTATCATTGGTTGCACATGCTTGGATTGGTATGTGGCAGGTTTTTACCGACTACGTCACGACTCGTCAAATGGGCCCATCTGCATCAGGTTTACGCCTAGTGCTTACGTCTGCAGTGATTATCGCAGTGTTTGTTTATGCAATCTGGGCGATCCAGATTTTCTGGGCGAATTGATAGGAAAACACCATGGCTAAGCCTCAACAAGACTATTCAAATATTCAAACGCTATCTTTCGATGCAATCATCGTGGGTGGTGGTGGTTCTGGGATGCGTGCATCTTATCAACTTGCACAAGCAGGTTTAAAAGTTGCGGTACTGACCAAAGTATTCCCGACACGTTCGCATACTGTAGCAGCACAAGGTGGTATTGGTGCATCGCTTGGTAACATGCAGGAAGATAACTGGCATTATCATTTTTATGATACGGTGAAAGGTTCGGACTGGTTAGGCGATCAGGACGCAATCGAGTTTATGACACGTGAAGCACCAAAAGTGGTGTATGAGCTTGAGCATTTGGGTATGCCGTTTGACCGTAACGAAGATGGGACGATTTATCAACGTCCATTCGGTGGTCACTCCGCAGAATATGGTGCAAAAGCTGTCCCACGTGCCTGTGCTGCTGCCGATCGTACAGGTCATGCACTGCTGCATACGTTGTATCAAAGCAATGTGAAAATGGGTACACAATTTTTCGTTGAATGGATTGCGTTGGATTTGATCCGTAACGAAGAAGGTGATGTACTTGGTGTTACTGCTTACGATCAAGAAACAGGTAATATTGCAGTATTTCAGGCGAAAGTCACTTTATTCGCAACAGGTGGTGCGGGTCGTGCATACCGTGCTTCAACCAATGCCTATATTAATACAGGTGACGGTTTGGGTATGGCAGCTCGTGCTGGGATTCCATTACAAGATATGGAGTTTTGGCAATTCCACCCAACAGGCGTGGCGGGTGCAGGCGTACTTTTAACTGAAGGTTGTCGTGGTGAGGGTGGTGTACTTCGTAATGACTCTGGTGAGCCATTTATGGAGCGTTATGCACCAACGTTAAAAGATCTTGCACCTCGTGACTTTGTTTCTCGTTCTATGGATCAGGAAATTAAAGAAGGTCGTGGTTGTGGTCCAAATAAAGACTATATCTTGCTTGACTTGACGCACTTGGGTGCTGAAACCATCATGAAGCGTTTGCCATCAGTGTTTGAGATTGGTAAAAAATTCGCTAATGTGGACTGTACCAAAGAACCAATTCCAGTTGTGCCAACGATTCACTATCAAATGGGTGGTATTCCGACCAATATTCATGGTCAAGTGGTTGTGCCGCATGGTGTGGAAGAGGGTGAATTTTCTGCACATTATGACAAAGATACCAAAGAATACACCTATAAAGGTACACGTGATTACACGCAACCTGTTAAAGGCTTATATGCAATTGGTGAATGTTCTTGCGTATCGGTACATGGTGCCAACCGTTTAGGTACAAATTCATTGCTTGACCTTGTGGTATTTGGTAAAGCAGCTGGCGAACATATCATTGATTATGTCACCAAACATCACGGTGATGAATATGAACCATTACCAAATGATGTGTTGGAAAAAACTTTGGCACGTGTGCGTAAGCTAGATGAATCTAGTCAAGGTGAGAATGCACAAGATGTTGCGGATGCGATTCGTGACATTGTACAAGATCATGCAGGCGTATTCCGTACACAGGAATTGCTAGACAAAGGCGTAAAAGAAATCCTTGCGATTGAATCTCGTGTACGCAATATTCACTTAAAAGACAAATCTAAAGTGTTTAATACTGCACGTATTGAAGCTTTGGAAGTGGAAAACTTATACGAAGTGGCAAAAGCAACCCTGATTTCTGCTGCTGCACGTAAAGAATGTCGTGGTGCACATACCGTGGTTGATTATGAATTACCGCCAGATCATCCAACCTATTCTTATGGTCGTCGTGATGATGAGTGGATGAAGCATACATTATGGTACTCGTCTGACAACCACCTTGAGTATAAGCCAGTGCGTTTCAAACCATTAACGGTTGAAGCGATTGAACCTAAACCACGTACATTCTAATTGGGAGAACAAAGATGAGTAGAGGTACACGTACATTTCACATCTACCGCTATGATCCTGATAAGGATAAAGCACCATACATGCAGACTTTTACATTAGAATTGACCGATAAACATCGTATGTTATTGGATGCACTTCTAGCCTTAAAAGTACAAGACGAAACTTTGACGTTCCGTCGTTCTTGCCGTGAAGGGATTTGTGGTTCGGATGGTGTCAATATTAATGGTAAAAATGGTTTGGCCTGTCTTTGGAATTTAAATGATTTGCCAAATGAAATTACTATTCGTCCTTTACCAGGGTTGCCTGTCATTAAGGATTTAGTGGTAGATATGAATCAGTTCTACGATCAGTACAACAAGATTCATCCATTCTTGATAAATAATCAACCTGCACCACCAAAAGAACGTTTGCAATCGCAAGCAGAGCGTGAGCATTTAGACGGTTTATATGAATGTATTCTTTGTGCATGTTGTTCAACGTCATGCCCGTCATTCTGGTGGAATCCTGATAAATTCTTGGGGCCTTCTGCATTGTTAAATGCCTATCGTTTTATCATTGACTCTCGTGATACGGCGACAGCAGAACGTTTGGCTCGTCTTGACGATCCATTTAGCTTGTTCCGTTGTAAGGGCATCATGAACTGCGTATCGGTTTGTCCGAAAGGTTTAAACCCAACTAAAGCGATTGGTCATATCCGTAATATGTTGTTAGATCAAGCAGGTTAATTCTGTTTGTGTTCAAAACGCCTCATTAGAGGCGTTTTTTTGTGGCAAAAATGACAATATGCACTTGTATTGTGCAAAAATGGGAATAATAATCATTTTTACTGATATGTAAGAGTCCTAATGACGATATGTGTATTTAAAATATTTATGAATGGTATGTTGGGAATAAATCAAAGGATGCTGGTAAGTCGTGTTAGGATTTAATCACTTACGAAGAGCTGCATATTATGCCTAAGTCTTATAGAAATAAGTATTTGTTTCTTTAAGATAGTTGGAGGGGAATACAGGTCTTATGAATAAGTATAAATGCGTTTATGTTTATTCATACGTCTTGCAGAAATGCTCTGTTCAAACAGAGTAGAAATGGAAATAAGAGGTATTTTGTTGTGGACTTAAGCATACAAGATACACCTATTATTTTCGGGTCAGCTCGTCTGACAATGTGGAAATCTTAATTGAAAGTGTCGATTAAGAGCAGTAAAAACTTGTCTATCAATGAGTTTTTATCAGTAGGTGTGTTTAAAAGACCACCAAAAGTGATTTTGCAATAGGAAATGGCCACTCATGCAAGATGTTGCTGACGCTTTGCGTCTTGACACAGAACTTTCCGCTGATAGTGCAGCGTATATCGAAGAACTTTATGAAAACTATTTGACTGCACCAGATTCAGTCGGTGAAGACTGGCAGCAGTATTTTAGTCGGTTTCCTAAAGGTGACCAACCACATAGCAATGTCCGTGAGCAATTTTTACTCCTTGCTCGTAATTCTGGACGCTCCTTACCCATGCAGCAAAGTGAAGTGAGTTCTGAGCACGAACGTCGTCAAATTGCTGTATTACAATTGATTGCAGCCTATCGTAATCGTGGGCATCAAAAAGCCAAGCTTGATCCATTGGGTTTAGCTAAGCGTGAAGATGTGCCAGATTTGGAATTGGCGGCACATGGTTTGTCCAAATCGGATTTAGATACTGTTTTTAATACAGGAAATCTAGCGATTGGTAAATCTGAAGCAACCTTAGGGGAAATGGTTGCGGATATGCAGGCAGTGTATTGTCAATCAATTGGTGCAGAATACATGCACATTGTCGATACCAAGGAAAAACGCTGGATTCAACAGCGTTTGGAAGGGGCTAGAGGGCATTTTAATTTTTCCGCCGAACAGAAAAAGCATATTCTTGAACGTTTGACTGCGGCTGAGGGTCTGGAAAAATATCTGGGTAACAAGTATGTCGGAGCAAAACGTTTTGGTGTAGAGGGAGGGGAATCCTTTATTCCAATGGTCAATGAAATTATCCAGCGTGCGGGTACAGTTGGCTGTAAAGAAGTGGTGATCGGAATGCCACATCGTGGGCGTTTAAATCTACTCGTGAATATCATGGGCAAAAACCCTGCCGATTTGTTTGGTGAATTTGAAGGTAAAATGCTCAATAAAAAAGGCTCTGGTGATGTGAAATATCATCAGGGCTTTTCTTCTAATGTAATGACGGCAGGTGGTGAAATACACCTTGCACTGGCATTTAACCCATCGCATTTGGAAATTGTTGGCCCAGTGGTTGAAGGTTCGGTGCGTGCTCGACAAGTACGTCGTCGTGATATTGGTGGAGATGATGTTTTACCATTAATCGTACATGGTGATGCCGCATTTGCAGGTCAGGGTGTGAATATGGAAACCTTCCAGATGTCACAAACACGTGGCTATACCGTGGGCGGTACGATTCATATCGTGGTGAATAATCAGGTTGGTTTTACTACTTCAGATCCTCGTGATTCTCGTTCAACCGAATATTGTACCGATGTGGCGAAAATGATTCAGGCACCGATTTTTCATGTCAATGGTGATGATCCTGAAGCCGTGATTTTTGCCACACAACTCGCCCATGATTTTCGTCATACTTTCCGTAAAGATGTGATTTTGGATTTATTCTGTTACCGTCGTCGTGGTCATAACGAAGCCGATGAACCTGCGGGTACGCAACCATTAATGTATCAACAAATTGCTCGACAGCCGACGACACGGACATTGTATGCGGATAAGTTGGTCGCAACAGGTATTTTGGATCGTACGACCGCTGACCAAATGGTTGAAGATTATCGCACGGATTTAGAAGCTGGTCGTCATGTCGCCAATGCCTTGGTACACGAACCTAATAAGGCGATGTTTGTCGATTGGTCGCCGTATTTGGGGCATGAATATACCGATATTTGGGATACGACAGTTGATATTGAGCGTTTAAAAGAGTTAGGTCGGACGATGAATACATTACCAGAAGGTTTTGTATTACAGCGTCAAGTGCAAAAAGTCATTGATGACCGTGTCAAAATGCAAACTGGTGAAATGCCACTCAACTGGGGTGCGGCAGAAACTTTGGCTTATGCGACATTATTAGATGATGGCTTCCTTGTGCGGATTACAGGTGAAGATGTTGGGCGTGGCACGTTCTCACATCGTCATGCCAAATTACATAATCAAGCTGATGGTTCGGTCTATATCCCACTGTGCCATATCAAGGAAAATCAGCCTCGTGTCGCAGTGTATGACTCTTTACTTTCAGAAGAAGCAGTATTGGCATTTGAATATGGTTATTCGACGACATTGCCAAAAAGTCTGATTATCTGGGAAGCACAATTTGGTGACTTTGCTAACTGTGCACAAGTGGTGATTGATCAGTTTATTGCTTCTGGCGAGACTAAATGGGAACGTGTCAGTAATTTAACCATGTTGCTTCCACATGGCTATGAGGGGCAAGGGCCAGAACATTCATCAGCACGTTTGGAACGTTTCTTGCAGTTGTGTGCCGAAGACAATATGCAGGTGATGACACCAACCACACCAGCACAGATTTATCATGCTTTGCGTCGTCAGGCGGTGCGTCCTATTCGTAAGCCGATGATTGTGATGTCACCAAAATCATTATTACGCCACAAACTGGCGACTTCTACTTTGGAAGAATTGGCACATGGTGCATTCCAGACGGTGATTGATGAAGTCGATAGCATCAATAAAGCAGACATTACACGTATGATACTGTGTGGTGGTAAAGTTTATTATGACTTATTGGAAAAACGTCGTGAATTGGGTTTAAACCATATTGCGATTGTTCGGGTGGAGCAGCTCTATCCGTATCCGAAAGACGTATTAAACAAAATGGTTGATAGCTATCCGAATATGCAAGAACTGGTTTGGGCTCAGGAAGAACCTAAAAATCAGGGTGCTTGGCTATTTATTGCCCCACGTCTTTATGAAGATATTATTCCACGTGGTAAGGTAAACCGATTGATTTATGCAGGTCGTCCTGCATCGGCTGCACCAGCATGTGGTTCGCCGTATTTACACGCAAAACAACAGACGCAGCTTATATATGATGCCTTAGGCGTACAAGTTGAAGAAACAGGAGATCATCAATAATGGCAACTGAAATTAAAGCACCCGTATTTCCAGAGTCGGTTGCAGACGGTACGATTGCAACGTGGCATAAGCAGGTGGGTGAAGCGGTATCACGTGATGAAGTGATTTGTGATATCGAAACCGATAAAGTTGTATTGGAAGTGGTTGCTCCTGCCGATGGTGTGATTAGCCAAATTATCAAAAATGAAGGTGATACGGTACTGTCTGCTGAACTTATTGCTGAATTTACAGCAGGTGCAGTAGCTGCAAGTACTACGCATCAGGAAGTAGAACAAGCAGTATCACAATTACAAGCGGGTTCTTCGCCTGTGCTGGAACGTAGTCAGCCTATACAAGACCAAGCACCTGCAGTGCGTAAAGCATTAACTGAAAAAGGTGTAGATGCGAGTGATGTACAAGGTACTGGGCGTGGTGGTCGTATTACCAAAGAAGATGTGGTGAATCATCAAGCCAAACCTGCTGCCAGCGTGACACCATTAAGTGTTGCGATTGGGGAACGTGTTGAAAAACGTGTACCAATGACCCGTTTGCGTAAACGTGTTGCAGAGCGTTTATTATCTGCAACGCAGGAAACGGCAATGCTGACCACGTTTAACGAAGTCAATATGAAACCGATTATGGAATTGCGTAAGCAGTTTAAAGACCGTTTTGAGAAGCGTCACGGTACAAAATTAGGCTTTATGTCGTTCTTTGTTAAAGCTGCGACCGAAGCTTTGAAGCGTTATCCTGCTGTAAATGCCTCAATTGATGGTGATGATATTGTGTATCATGGTTTTTATGATGTAGGTGTGGCGGTATCGTCCGACCGTGGTTTGGTTGTACCTGTATTACGTGATACCGACCAAATGAGTTATGCACAAATTGAAGGTGGTATTGGCGATTTTGCTGCTAAAGCACGTGCAGGCAAGCTGAGTATTGAAGAAATGACAGGTGGTACATTTACCATTACCAATGGTGGTACATTTGGTTCATTGCTTTCTACACCGATTATCAATCCACCACAAACAGCGATTCTTGGGATGCACAAAATTCAAGAGCGTCCTATGGCAGTCAATGGTCAAGTTGAAATTTTACCGATGATGTATTTGGCATTGTCTTACGACCACCGTTTGATTGATGGTAAAGAAGCCGTAGGGTTTTTGGTAACAATTAAAGAATTGTTAGAAGAGCCTGCATCTTTATTGCTTGATTTGTAACGGAGAAAAATAATGTCCCAACAGTTTGATCTTGTTGTGATTGGCGGTGGGCCAGGTGGTTATGAGGCGGCGATTCGTGCTGCACAACTTGGCTTTAAAGTCGCTTGTATTGAAAAACGTATTCATAATGGTAAGCCGTCTTTGGGTGGTACATGCTTGAATGTGGGTTGTATTCCGTCCAAAGCATTACTTGATTCTTCACATCGCTACGAATCTACCGTACATGAACTGGCAGACCATGGGATTAGCACAGGCGAAGTGAGCTTTGACCTTGAAAAAATCCTTGCTCGTAAAGATAAAGTGGTGGATAACCTGACGGGTGGTATTGCTCAATTACTCAAAGGCAATGGCATTGAGTGGTTACAAGGTACTGGTAAACTGCTTGCTGGTAAAAAAGTAGAATTTACCCCATTTGAAGGTGAAGCCCAAGTTTTAGAACCAAAGTACGTGATTCTTGCAACTGGCTCTGTCCCTGTCAATATTCCAGTCGCTGCTGTTGATGAAGACTTAATTGTCGATTCTACTGGTGCATTAAAATTCCCTGAAGTACCAAAACGCTTAGGGGTGATTGGTGCAGGCGTGATTGGTCTGGAGCTGGGTTCGGTTTGGCGGCGTTTGGGTGCGGAAGTGGTGGTATTTGAAGCACTGGATAGCTTTTTGCCGATGGCAGATAAAGAAGTGGCTAAAACTTACCGCAAGATTCTGGAAAAACAGGGTCTAGATATCCGCATGGGTGCAAAAGTTGCTGCGACGCAAGTCAATGATCGTGAAGTGACGATTCAATATACCCAAGCAGGTGAAGAGAAAGCACAAGTCTTTGATAAAGTGATTGTCTGTGTAGGGCGTAAACCTTATACAGAGGGGCTTTTGAGTGAAGATTCTGGTATTCGATTAACCGAACGTGGTTTTGTCGATGTCAATGAGCAATGTCAAACTTCGGTTGATGGTGTGTATGCGATTGGCGACCTCGTGCGTGGTGCGATGTTGGCGCATAAAGCCATGGAAGAAGGTGTTATGGCGGTGGAGCGGATTCATGGTCATGCTGCACAGGTCAATTATGACACCATTATCAGTGTGATTTATACGCATCCAGAAGCGGCTTGGGTTGGTTTAACCGAAGAACAGGCAACTGAAAAAGGCTATAGCGTAAAAACAGGTCAATTCCCATTTGCAGTCAATGGTCGTGCCTTGGCAGCAGGTGAATCGGCAGGTTTTGTCAAGTTTGTTGCCGATGAAAAAACCGATCGTTTACTGGGTATGCACGTGATTGGTGCTGGAGCATCCGATATTGTGCATCAGGGCATGATTGCACTTGAGTTTGTTTCAAGTGTGGAAGATTTACAATTGATGACTTTTGGTCATCCGACTTATTCTGAAGTGGTACATGAAGCTGCTCTGGCGGTTGATGGTCGAGCCATTCATGCCATTCAGCGTAAACGTAAAAAGTAAAATTGCAGCCTAAAACCATCATTCAAGATGGTTTTATCCATGTAAGAGAGGGTATTTGTTGAAGATTCATGATTTACATCATTGTAGTGATGAATATTCAACAAGTCCGAATAAAGTGTGATAGCCAAAAAACGTATTTTCGATTGGGATGATGTACGGTTTTTGGTATGAAATCAAATGCACAATTTAAGGTAAAACAATGAATCTACATGAGTATCAAGCAAAAGCGTTGTTGAAAAAATACGGTTTTCCTGTACAGGAAGGTGTTTTGGCGACAACCGCAGAGGAAGCCGCCGCCGCATTTGAACAAATCGGTGGTAAATTTGCCGTGATCAAGGCACAAGTGCATGCAGGTGGTCGTGGTAAAGCTGGTGGTGTAAAAGTCGTCAAAACTGCTGCCGAAGCTGCCGAAGTTGCTGGACAACTCATCGGTACACGTCTGGTGACGTATCAGACGGATGCCAATGGTCAGCCAGTCAATAGTGTTTTGGTCTGTGAAGATGTTTACCCAGTAGAGCGTGAATTGTATCTAGGTGCAGTGGTCGATCGTTCTAGTCGTCGTATTACCTTTATGGCATCGACTGAGGGCGGGGTAGAAATCGAGAAAGTGGCTGAAGAGACCCCTGAAAAAATCTTAAAAGTTGAAGTTGATCCTTTAGTGGGTTTACAACCTTTCCAAGCGCGTGAAGTTGCATTTGCTTTGGGCTTAAAAGATAAGCAAATTAACCAATTTGTAAAATTGATGACAGGTGCATATCAGGCCTTTGTTGAAAATGATTTTGCCTTGTTTGAAATCAATCCATTATCGGTACGTGAAAATGGTGATATTCTTGCGGTGGATGCCAAAATTGGCATTGATTCCAATGCATTATATCGTTTGCCAGAAGTTGCAGCTTCTCGTGATAAGTCACAAGAAAATGAGCGTGAACTCAAAGCCTCAGAATTTGAACTCAATTATGTGGCATTAGAAGGTAACATCGGTTGTATGGTCAATGGTGCTGGTCTTGCAATGGCAACCATGGACATTATCAAACTTTATGGTGGTCAGCCTGCAAACTTCCTTGATGTGGGCGGTGGTGCAACCAAAGAGCGTGTGATTGAAGCATTTAAATTGATTCTTGCAGATACATCTGTACAAGGGGTATTGATTAATATCTTTGGTGGTATCGTGCGTTGTGACATGATTGCCGAAGCCATTATTGCAGCAGTTCAAGAGGTGAATGTGACTGTACCTGTGGTTGTTCGTTTAGAAGGGAACAATGCAGAACTCGGTGCAAAAATCCTTGATGAATCAGGTTTGAAATTAACATCTGCCAACGGTCTAGCTGATGCGGCAGAAAAAATCGTTGCTGCGGTAAAAGGCTAAGGAGTATCAATCATGAGCGTATTAATTAATAAAGACACTAAAGTATTGGTACAGGGTTTTACGGGTAAAAATGGTACATTCCATTCTGCACAAGCATTAGAGTACGGCACAAAAGTGGTGGGTGGTGTCACGCCAGGTAAAGGCGGTACAACCCATTTGGATTTACCTGTATTTAATACCATGAAAGATGCGGTACGTGAAACAGGTGCAGATGCGTCGGTGATTTATGTACCAGCACCATTTGTTTTAGATTCAATTGTCGAAGCAGTTGATTCAGGCGTGGGACTTATCGTGGTGATTACCGAAGGTGTACCAACCATCGATATGCTCAAAGCCAAACGTTACCTTGAAACCAATGGTAATGGCGTACGTCTAGTTGGCCCGAACTGTCCAGGTGTGATTACCCCAGGTGAATGTAAAATCGGGATTATGCCAGGTCATATTCATCAACCTGGTCGTATCGGTATTATTTCACGTTCAGGTACATTAACCTATGAAGCCGTCTCACAAACCACTCGTCTAGGTTTGGGGCAATCAACCTGTATCGGTATTGGTGGTGACCCAATTCCAGGGATGAATCAGATTGATGCTTTACAACTTTTTCAAGATGATCCAGATACCGATGCGATTATCATGATTGGTGAAATTGGTGGTTCTGCCGAAGAAGAAGCAGCGGAATTTATCCAGTCCAATGTCACCAAACCTGTGGTGGGCTATATCGCTGGTGTGACTGCACCAAAAGGTAAACGTATGGGACATGCTGGTGCAATCATTTCTGGTGGTAAAGGTACAGCAGAAGAGAAATTTGCTGCATTTGAGAAAGCAGGTATGGCATATACTCGTAGCCCAGCTGAACTCGGTTCAACCATGCTACAAGTATTGAAAGAGAAAGGCTTAGCTTAATCATTCTGACGTAAAAGAAGCTCTTGTGAAGATTCATGAGAGCTTTTTTTACATTTAAGCATGCTAAAACATAAATGAATTTTTTATTTTGATAGGGTTGGCAAAATATGTCACTTTGATTGATTTTATGCAAATTTATGGCAAAAAATTATCATGCTAAAATTTAGAGATTCGAGCAATTTGTTATATCATAAGGACATAATGACATTGCAGTTAGATTGTGGATTGCAATTTTGTGTCCAATCGTGGAGGCATAAACAATGATGATTGCAGATCAAGATATTTCACACATTCAGCAAGAATTAGAACAAATGAGCAATCCTGATGCCTTTATTGTGAAATATCATAAAGAATCAAATACAGAAATTCAGTATCTAGTGATTTTGGCATACTGGCGGAAGATCCAAGAGGAACAGGATCAACTCATTCAGCTTAAGCGATTTATTTCACAATACCATACCCACAAAGATATGCGTATTAAAAGACTGATCATGTTTGCTATTGCAAGCTTGTTACGATATCAAGAAGATGAACTATTACCTTATTTAAAAAATGACCTATGTAATGAACTGATTAAGCTTGGGCAGAACTTTACCGAACAACACGATGCAGATATGAGTTTGGCACTGTGTGAGGCGTATGAATTTAAAGTACAACATTTAGATGAACATGATGTTTTTAAGGCAGAATATTTTTATCATCGGATGATGCGTCTTAGCAAAAATTTAACAGGAATGGCACATTTACATTATAAATTTGCCGCATGGACTGCTCAAATTAAACTGGCAATACAGCAACAAGAAGATGTCGAGCAGCAAGTAGAAGATTTTTTCAATGATTTTCCGATTCACACCAAGCTAGAGATTTATGCTTATTTCCTTGATATGTTTCAAGCATTTTTGGGATATACCAGTTTCAATGCACATGACCATAAATTTCAGCAACGACTTGATTTTCTGGAACGCTTGATAGAAACCGAAAAATTTAATCAGATCATTAATCAATCTGCCAAATTAAATGGCATTAATGAAATACTGCAATATTTGACTTATCTATTCTGGGTAGGGCAACGTTTTGGTAAATCAGACGTATTTGCATTGCAATATTTTCGAGTGACCAATCAGCCGATTGCACAGCTTTTGGACGATAATTTTAGATTTTATATTTCAGATGATATTGATTTAAATCTATTTAATCAGTATATGTCTGAGCATTATGATAAATTTGTATCCTTACAGAAATATCGGACTTTATTTGGGGTTCAGCGTAAGTCGATCATTTTGTCTTCGACACAATCCATATAAAAAGAATAAAAAAAGCACAATACTTGGGGGAGCATTGTGCTGAAAGTTAGGATATTACAAATTAAGAAGGATGTTGCTTAACTTGTTAAAGCCATTATCTGTGAATGACGCAACGATGTCATGAATAAACACGTAATTGAATGTTAAAACAGGTAAAGAATGTCAATGAAGACGGCAGATATTTATCTGATTAACGCATTGAAACATTAAAAGCGAAATAGACCTAATCCAGCTTTCACTTCTTCTAGTGTTTGTTGGGTAATTTGACGACATTTTTCTGTGCCATCACGTAAGACATCCATCACGTAATCTGGATTTTTTGCCAGTTCATGGCGACGCTCACGGATGGGTTCAATTAAGTCTTTGAGTACGGCTTCAAGGCGTTTTTTGACTGTACCATCACCTAGACCACCACGGCGATAATGGGCTTTGAGTGCTTCGATTTCGGCTTTATTGCTGTCAAATGCGTCCAAATAGGTAAAGACGACATTACCTTCAACTTGCCCTGGGTCTTCGATACGTAGGTGATTGGGATCGGTGTACATGGCATTGACTGCTTTTTTAATATCCTTATCGCTAGCATCCAGTACAATGGTATTGCCTAGAGATTTTGACATTTTTGCTTTGCCATCAAAGCCTGGTAAGCGTCCGACATTGGAAAGTAGGGCTTTACATTCAGGTAAAACCTCACTTCCAATCTGGCGATTCACTCGGCGTACAATTTCGTTGGTTTGTTCAATCATGGGGATTTGGTCTTCACCTACAGGCACAATGGTCGCTTTAAAAGCGGTAATATCGGCTGCCTGTGATACGGGATAGCAGAGAAATCCTGATGGAATATCCCGTTCAAAACCACGCATTTGGATTTCGGTTTTAATGGTTGGATTGCGTTCCAGACGTGCAACTGTCACAAAATTCATATAGTAACTGGTCAATTCGAACAGTGCTGGTAGGCAAGATTGGACGCAAATTGTGGTTTTGCTCGGGTCGATACCCACAGCCAAATAATCCAGTGCCACTTCGAGAATATTGCGTTGTACTTTTTCGACATTATCGGCATTGTCAGTCAATGCCTGTGTATCGGCAAGTAATAAATATTGTTGATGGGAATCTTGTAAACCCACACGGCTACGCAATGAACCTGCAAAATGTCCTAAGTGTAATTGTCCTGTTGGGCGGTCGCCAGTTAAAATAATTGGACGTTGTAGAGCTTGAGTCACTATGTTTTCCATCATGTATCAATATTTATAGCTGCATATTGTAATTAGAGTTGTCGTGAAAACCTAGTTCACAAAAGTAAAAATGTTAAAAAAGATAGAATCGTTTATGATAGAGAAAATACTATACGATAAGGGGAACATCATGAAAAAAATAATATTCGCTTTGTTGGTATGGAGTACATCTACGCTGAGCATTGCTGTACCTGTGACATATCAATCCGTTTATAAAGCACCAAATGCAGTAAAGTATGATAATCACCATCATCATTCTACATCGCACCGTTCCCCAAGTTATTCGCAACCACATGTGTCGATACAAACGCCGAATGTTCGTATCTATATGCCATTGCCACAGTCGCAATATCGTGAGCAGCGAACTGAAGAAGTCTATTTACCTTATGGTGGGACTTATCGTAAGACCACAGAGTACATTTCCCAGAATCCTCGCTATGCTAAGGTGACACCACGCCATCGGATAGTAAACGAAGGACGTTATGATAGTGAGAAAGCACAAGAACAAGAGTAAATTTTTCTTGTGCAAGATGGGATAACTATTTATTGTTAGCCGAATTTATCGTGTCGTTTACAGTGAGAAAAAATAAATATGGCAAGTAGCTTATTATTGTTGCTCGATGATATTGCAACAGTGCTGGATGATGTTGCAGTGATGAGTAAAGTTGCAGCGAAAAAAACTGCAGGGGTATTGGGTGATGATTTGGCACTCAATGCCCAGCAAGTCAGTGGTGTGCGGGCAGAACGAGAGTTGCCGATTGTTTGGAAAGTGGCGGTAGGTTCGTTTATCAATAAGTTGATTTTAGTGCCTTTGGCATTGCTGATTAGCTGGATTGCACCTGTACTGATTACACCATTATTGATGATTGGTGGGGCTTTTCTATGCTATGAAGGGGTGGAAAAGGTCATTCATACCCTTAAGCATCGCAAAAACCCACAAGCCAAAGAAGACATCGTGATTGCCCAGCAGCAGCTCATTCAGGATGAAGAAAGCCTAAGACAATTTGAAAATGAGAAAATCAAAGGGGCAATTCGTACCGATTTTATTTTATCAGCCGAGATAGTGGTGATTACACTTGGGACAATTTCCATCACAGCATCTTTGCTGACCAAGCTGAGTGTATTGTCGTTTGTTGCGATTGCCATGACAGTTGGGGTTTATGGCTTGGTGGCATTGATTGTCAAAATTGATGATATAGGCTTATATTTGAATGAAAAAAAGCAGGGAATACAAGCAGCATTTGGGCGAGGATTGTTAGCATTTGCACCGATATTGATGAAAACCTTGTCGATTGTTGGGACTGCTGCGATGTTTTTAGTCGGCGGTGGTATTATTAGTCATGCTGTGCCTTTTCTGCACCATATCAGTGAGGATGCGGTGGATTATTCTGCACACTTGCCAGCAATAGGGAGCATTGTGGGGGCATTGACACCGACATTATTAAATTTTGTGATTGGTGCGATTGTGGGATTAATTGTGGTATTGGGTGTGGCACTGTTCGGTAAGTTATTGGGCAAAAAACCAGCTCATTAACGTATTGCTGAAGTGATGCGTAGTTCTAAAAACATGCGTTAAGTCCCTCTTGCGAGGGATGTTTTTTTAGTGTAATTGTTGTTCAATCACCGACCAGATATTTTGGTGTGAGGATTTAAACATGAGCATGTGACCAATGGCTTTATGTTGTAAGGCTTTTGGTTCAAGGCTAATGTAATCAGTTTTTGCATTTGGATAAATGCGTAAAAAATCTTTGACATTATGTTCAGTCGCAATTTCATCATCGGTGGCATGGATTGAAATGATTGGGCATCGAATCGCATCGTGATAATCCACATCGACTGTTTTGCCAAGTGCATTGATGACATAGCCAGGTTTGCTACAAAATTCTCGCCACTGTGCACCAACACCTTTGGGTAGATTTTCACCCATTCCGAGCATTTTGGTTGCAGCATAGCCTTTGAATCTCGATGAAATAGGGAAAATAAGATTAAACATGACAGGTGCCATGAGTTTGGTTCTTCCCGATAAGCCTTTGACATTGCCCGATGAGCCAGCGATAGCGATGACTTTTTCGACTTTGGCAAAATTATGTGCCAAACCGAGTAATTGTCCACCTGCACTGTGTCCTAAGAGTAAAACTTTATCGGCCTGGGTTTTTTTGAGTAAAAAATCAATCGCAGCAGGTAAATCATACATGCCCCAATCCTGAATACGAGCGATAGATTGACTCACGGAAGTATAAAGTGAATCACCAATGCCACGAAAATCAAAAGTCAGTACATCATAGCCTTGTGTGCTTAACCACGTGGCAAAGGCTTGATAAAATCCTTGACGAATCCCCGTTGCCGAACCAATAAGTATCGGTAAAAAATTGGACTCCTGTTGCTTTGGATAAAAACAGCCATTGAGTGTGTAATCATCAACGCAGGAAAATTGTACATGCTCAAACATAGTGTTGTACCTGATATGAAATAAATACGGCGAGGTGTTGCAATCATTACAATATTGCGTATAGTTGCCAATTTTTTTCGATAACTTGCTAGTCATCCTTTGGGTAATGTGTTATAAAATAACTTAAAAATAAGTCACTTATAATATTTTAAAGTGTCTTTTTTAAGGGTGATATTGTGGTCTAAAATATTGAATTAAAATCAAGAACAGGAGGGTGGTGGATGTGGGATTTATTGATACAACCTGAAAACCTGTGGTTTACCGTTGCTTTAGCGGTCATGTTGATGCTGGGGATTTTGGAAGTTATTAGCTTGCTGGTTGGCGGTGTGACGGACTGGCTGGATCATTTATTACCGCATAGTTTGATGGATCATTCTTCGCCTGAATTGCCATTGGATGCACACTCGGGCAGTGTACTGATTGAATGTCTAGCATGGTTATATCTTGGACGTGTACCTGTATTGATGTGGCTGGTGGTGTTTCTAGCAAGCTATGGTATTGCGGGTTTAATGGCACAAAATATCTGGCAGATGATGTTTAATCAGTATTTACCTGCATGGTTGGCTGGTATTGCGGTATTTTTTATGGTTCTGCCGATAGTGCGTTATATTGCCATGGGCTTGTATCGGATTTTACCCAAAGATTTTACTACAGCAATATCAAGTGATTCGTTGGTGGGTTCGGCAGCACACATTATTTTGGGTGAAGCAAGGCAGGGATATCCTGCACAGGCGAAACTCAAAGATTCATTTGGTCAGACCCATTATGTGATGGTTGAGCCTGATATGGCACAGATACTACCGCAAGGGAGTGAAATTTTATTGGTGTCGAAGAACGGCACAGTTTTCAAAGCTATTCTCAAAGAATAGTCATCACAATCGGGAATTGGGAAAATAGTCATGGTTGAAATTTTGATTTTTGCAGGTATTGCAGTTGTCGCCTTAATAATTTTAGGGGTGATTCTGGCACGATTATATCGTCGTTCAAGTAAAGAAGTGTCGTTTGTACGGACAGGCTGGGGTGGAGAAAAAGTCATTCTCAATGGTGGTGCATTGGTATTTCCAATTCTGCATGAAATTATCCCTGTGAATATGAATACCTTGCGTTTGGAGGTGCGTCGTGCGGCAGATCAGGCGTTGATTACGCGTGATCGTATGCGTGTTGATGTGATGGCGGAGTTTTATGTACGCGTCAAGCCTACCGCAGAATCTATTGCAACGGCAGCACAGACATTGGGTAAAAAAACCATGTCACCACAAGAGTTAAAAGACCTAGTCGAAGGTAAATTTGTCGATTCCTTGCGTGCGGTTGCTGCGGAAATGGCAATGGAAGAATTGCATGAAAAACGAGTGGATTTTGTGCAAAAAGTACAGCAGGTGGTGTCAGAAGATTTATCTAAAAACGGTTTGGAATTGGAAACCGTATCCTTAACAGGTTTAGACCAAACCAGCTTTAAATTCTTCAATCCACAAAATGCCTTTGATGCCGAAGGTTTGACCAAGCTTACCGAAACCATCGAAGACCGCCGTAAAAAGCGTAATGATATTGAACAGGATGCAGATCTCGCCATTCGTGCGAAAAATCTTGAAGCGGAGCAGGCACGTTTACAAATTTCTCGTGAAGAGGAATATGCCAAAATGCAACAGGAGCGTGAAGTCTCTATTCGTAAAGCAGAGCAATCGGCTGAAATTGCGTCACAAGAAGCTGCGAAAAAACGTGAGGCTGAAGAAGCACGTATTGCAGCAGAGCGTGAAGTTGAGTTAAAACGTATTGCAGCAGCACGTGATGTGGAAAATGAGAATATTCAGAAGTCACAAATCATTGAGCAAGCTATGGTTGAACAAAAGAAAACCATTGAACTTGCCGAGCAAGACCGTGCGATTGCCATTGCGGAAAAATCTCGTGCTGAATCAGAAGCCAAAGCACAAGCGGATAAAGCCCGTGCTGAAGCAGTAAAAGCTGAAGAAGAAGTCGTGACGGTACGTGAAACACAACGTGCTGAGCGTCAAAAAGCTGTTGAACTGGTTGCAGCAAAACAGGCGGCGGAAAAAGATGCCATTGCGATTACTGTGGCTGCCGATGCAGGTAAAAAAGCCGCAGCCGATGAAGCCGAAGCGGTACGCATTGCTGCCGAGGCCGAAGCCGAAAAAGTTCGCTTAAAAGCCAAAGGTGAAGCAGATGCCAAAGTTTTGCTGGCACAGGCATTGGAAAAGCAATATCAGGTCGATGCCGAAGGTACTCGTGCCGTCAATGAAGCAGCCAATGTGTTGTCTGCGGAACAGGTGGAAATGCAAGTGCGTTTAGCTTTATTGAAACATTTGCCAGACATTATTCGTGAAAGTGTTAAACCAATGGAAAATATTGATGACATCAAAATTTTACAAGTCAATGGTTTAAATGGTTTTGCTGGTGGTTCGGTGTCGGGTGAATCGGCTGATGGTGCAAATAACCAAGCATCGTTATCCGACCAAGTGGTCAATAGTGCCTTGCGTTATCGTAGTCAAGCCCCATTGATTGATAGCTTAATGAATGAGTTAGGCCTACAGGGTGGTGATATTAATGGCTTAACACAAGGGTTAAAAGCGAAGTCATAAGTGAACGCTGCCATCATGGTCGCCAGTCATATATGGACGATGTCTATCCAAAATTGACAAACAACGATGAATGGCGTGTAGGGATATAGCAAGAATTGTGTACAACATAGCGTCTATTTTTAGACGCTATGTTGAGATTGGCGTATAAATGGCTAATTTTTGCGGTGTATTGGCTTTTGCCTGATACATGGCCTGGTCTGCTTGATGGATAAGTTGTTCAATTGAGTCTGCTTGAACAGACAGTGCAACACCAATACTAAAACCAAATTGAATGCTGGTATTTTCAAATTGTAGAGGTGTATCGCCAACACGCAAGAGATTTTTTGCTGCGGTCATCGCTTGCATAGGTTTGGAAATATTCAGGAGTAAAACCGCAAACTCATCGCCACCAATACGAGCAATGAAATCATTGGAACGCAGTGTGCGTTTTAACCGTATCGCCATTTCTTGCAATACGGCATCACCTGCTTGATGTCCATACGTATCATTGATTTCTTTAAAACTATTATTATCAATATACAATAAGGCAAAATGTCTGCGTGTATTTGGATGCTCAAAGAGTTGAGCTAGACGTTGATTAAAATACGCACGGTTTGGCAGTTGTGTGAGTATGTCATGTAAAGCACGATATTCGAGGTGAGAATTTTCTTGTTGTAAGTGGGCTTGCCAGGTTTGGATTTCATTTAATAGTGCATTAAAACTTTCGGAGATAGTATTAAATTCCGCAATGTGGCTATGTGGCACACGTTGGGTAAAGTTGCGTTTGGCAATGATGGATTCGGTGGTGAGCGTGAGCGTCGCTAATGAGTGGTCAATATTACGATAGATGAGATTGGTACTAAAGGTGATTAAAAATAACACACCACCTAGACTGATAATAAAAAACAAAACAAATAATTTTAAAAAGCTAATCAGCGGAAAAATACTATTGGTGACTTTGACTTGTGCCAAGATTTGGGCATTGTGAACAACATTGGTATAACCAGCATGATCGGAAATAAGCCATGTTTGTATGCTTTCAAGCAGTGCTGCATCTGTGCGATAGATAGGGAGCGGTTCTGCACTGTTTGCGATGATTTCACCTGTCATATTGATGACTTGTATGCTTTGTAATGGATATTTTTGCATAAATATCTTGATGGTATCATCAATAGTACGTTTGTCCTCCAGCAGAACTGCCATCTGGATTTGTTCGGAGAAAGACTGGGCAATGAGTTGTAAATTGTATTCGGAGTATCTTTTAAAAGTATGTGCTGCGATGCTGGTCATGCCAACAACACATACCGCTAGAATAAGAAGCGATAAATAGGTCTGTGACTTTAATAGATAAGATTTTAAAGATGTTGTCACAAGAGATGGGTCGGTCATGAAGATGATTCCTGACTCAGTGTATATTGGACGTACATGAGATATGGTCGTGTTTGTGCATAACAGAAGCCGCTCCTTAGCCTGAAAACTTAGTGTACATGAAATCATCTAAAATCAGTAGATGCTGTGCTTTAAAATGACATTGAATACATAAAAATACAGGGTGATGTTGTTGTGGTGGTATTTTTTGCCAATTTTTTTGTAAATCGTCTGGGTATCCAAGTTTTTTATATACAAGATAAAATCATAAGTATTATTTAATAAATCAATATCTTATTTGATAGAATATTTTGTTTTATAATAAAGTATATCAATTTAGTCGGGTTTATTGGCATGAATTATGAGTATGTATTTTTGTAGGTGGTTGATGGATAATAAAAAAGATTATTTTTTGTATAGGTTTTTCTGATGAAAGACTGGCGCAATTTGAGTAATAAAAGGCTAGTGCGAGAAATCACCCTCATTTTGGTCGTGAAGGTGATTTGTCTTATGGCAATAAAAGCAATTTGGTTTGATGCTCCCACTATCCCTAAAGGGATGGAAAATCAAGTTGCTGAACATATAGCAGGTAATTCGTCTGTATCACAGGAGTCATTTCGATGATCTCAGAAACTGTCGTGGATTTATCACGATTTCAATTCGCTATGACAGCGATGTATCATTTTATTTTTGTTCCTCTTACTCTTGGTTTAGCGTTTATTCTCGCGATCATGGAGACGACTTATGTCATATCGGGTAAAGAAATTTATAAAGATATGGTGAAGTTTTGGGGGAAATTATTTGGTATTAACTTTGCACTGGGAGTCACCACAGGCTTAACAATGGAGTTCCAGTTTGGTACTAACTGGGCATATTATTCACATTATGTGGGTGATATTTTTGGTGCACCGCTTGCGATTGAAGGCTTGATGGCATTCTTTCTTGAATCCACTTTTATTGGTCTATTCTTCTTTGGTTGGGATAGATTGTCTAAGTTTCAGCATTTGATTGTGACATGGTTGGTGGCGATTGGCTCCAATATGTCGGCGTTATGGATTTTGATTGCCAATGGTTGGATGCAAAATCCTGTAGGCTCTGCGTTTAACTATGAAACCATGCGAATGGAAATGGTAGATTTTGCGGCATTAGTATTTAACCCTGTAGCTCAAGTGAAGTTTGTGCATACTGTATCGGCAGGTTATGTGACTGGGGCAATTTTTGTGCTTGCATTATCAAGTTATTATTTGCTTAAAAAGCGTGATGTACCATTTGCTCGTCGTTCTTTTGCGATTGCAGCGATTTTTGGTTTGGCATCGTCTTTTTCGGTGATTTTACTCGGTGATGAATCGGGTTATGAGCTGGGTGATGTACAAAAAACCAAATTGGCAGCGATTGAAGCAGAATGGGATACACATCCAGCACCTGCACCATTTACCTTATTTGGTATTCCGAACCAAGAGGAAATGCGTACCGATTATGCGATTAAAATTCCGTATGCGATGGGTATTATTGCCACACGTTCTTTAGATAAAGAAGTCATGGGACTTAAAGATTTGATGGTGCAGCATGAGGCGCGTATTCGTAATGGGATGATTGCTTATGCCGAATTGGAAAAATTACGTGCTGGAGATAAATCACCTGAATTGTTGGATTCTTTTGCACAGAATCAAAAAGATTTAGGGTATGGTTTATTATTGAAAAAATATACCCCTAATGTTGTGGATGCAACTGAAGAGCATATTAAAGCAGCAACCAAAGATACTATTCCTCACGTGCCAAGTCTATTCTGGTCATTCCGTGCGATGGTGGCATCGGGCTTTTTAATGTTGTTGTTATTTGGCTTGGCAACGTGGGCAGTGATTCATCGTAATGCCGAACGTAAACCTTGGTTGCTTAAATTTGCCATTGTTTCTCTACCTTTACCGTGGATTGCGATTCAGGCAGGTTGGTTTGTGGCAGAACATGGTCGCCAGCCGTGGACGATTGGTGAAGTGTTACCCACACATTTATCGGCATCGAGTTTGAGTGCAGGGGATGTTTGGGGGTCTATCATCGCTTTGGCAGCGTTCTATACGGTCTTGTTAATTATCGAAATGTATTTGATGATTAAGTTCTCTCGTTTGGGACCAAGTTCATTGCATACTGGACGTTATCATTTTGAAAAATTAGAGCAAAACGCTAAGGAGTAATCATCATGTTTGATTATGAAGTGTTAAAGATCATTTGGTGGGTATTGGTTGGTGTTTTGCTTATCGGTTTTGCCCTTACAGATGGTTTTGATATGGGGTCGATGGCTGTAATGCCTTTTGTCGGCAAAACCGATAATGAGCGTCGTGCAGCGATTAATACCATTGCTCCACACTGGGATGGTAATCAGGTGTGGTTTATTACTGCTGGTGGTGCACTTTTTGCAGCATGGCCAATGGTGTATGCGGTTGCTTTCTCTGGGATGTATTGGGCATTATTGTTGGTATTGTTTGCCTTATTCTTGCGTCCTGTGGGTTTTGATTATCGTTCTAAATTAGAAAATACCCAGTGGCGTACAGCATGGGATTGGGCACTGGCTGTTGGTGGTGCAGTGCCTGCTCTGGTGTTTGGTGTGGCATTTGGTAACTTGTTTTTGGGGATTCCATTTCAGCTCGATGATACCATGCGTTCTACTTATACAGGCAGTTTTTTTGCACTATTAAATCCATTTGCATTGTTGGCTGGTGTGGTGAGTTTAAGTATGTTGTGTTTGCATGGTAGTACGTGGTTGATGTTGCGTACCGATGGTGATTTGCACGACCGTTCACGCAAATCGGCAACCATCATGGGTGCTGTATATTTGGTGAGCTTTATTTTGGCTGGGGCTTGGTTGGCATTGGGTAATATCCAAGGTTTTAGCTATGCACAAGCTGTGGAAACAGGTGCAGCACTTAATCCACTGGCAAAACAAGTATCTGTAACTGCCAATGCAGGTTGGCTCAACAATTATGCAACGTATCCAGTGACCATGCTAGCCCCTAGTGTAGGCGTGTTGGGTGGGGTGTTGGCGATTGTGTTTGCCAAAGCGAATAAAGCAGGTTTAAGTTTTATCGGCTCAAGTTTGGCGATTATCGGGACGATTTTGACTGCTGGTTTTGCATTATTCCCATTTGTTTTACCATCAAGCCTTGACCCTGTATCAAGTTTGACTATGTGGGATGCGGTATCGAGTAAAAATACTTTGACTGTGATGACGATTGCAGCAGGTATTTTTGTGCCATTGATTTTGCTGTATACCACGTGGTCATACTATAAAATGTGGGGTAAAATCACCAGCAAACACATTGAAAGTAATAGCCATAGCTTGTATTAAGCGAATGAATAACGGAGAAATATGATGTGGTATTTTGCGTGGATTCTAGGTGTATTAATGGCGTGTTTTGCAGGCGTTCTTGCAGCATTGTACATGGAAAACAATCAAGACTTGGATGAGGAATAGATGATGGGTGATGAGGTGATGCCGATTAAAACATCAGTCGGGCAAAAAGTGCTCATGGCGGTGTCCTTTTTGTTGGCATTGCCACTCGCTGCCATGTTGCTGATTCATCCAGCGTTAATGCTGGATGCCGATGGTCATTATAGTCATCGTGCCATGATGTTGATTATGTTGGGAATCTCGGGTGGATTTATCTATGGTGTGGGTTTTATTCCACACTTCTGGTTATGGAAGTGGTTGTTTCATCCGATAGTTTCTTTCCCATTGATGTTGTGGGGCTATTATACGTGGCTATTGGCTTGATTTAATGTGATGAAAAAGCTGTTTCAGAAATGAAGCAGCTTTTTTTGATGTGTGAATAGCGTTGAGTGTATATACATGGTGTGATACATTCATTCGGTGCAAATAAGAAAATAGGAGAGGTGACCATGAGTTCGGTATCTTATAATTTTCGGATAGATGAAGATTTAAAAAATCAGTCTTTTTCCGTATTTAAACGCTTAGGTATCAGTCCTGCACAGGCGATAAAACTATTTCTTATGGAAACAGTTGAACGCAATACACTTCCATTGCCACATTATACTGAGGATATTGCACCAAAAACATGGAACGAGTTTTTCGATAAATATGCAAATGACCAGCCTGACGATGATTTTTTAAGAGAACGTCATATTTTACCAGCAGTTGAACGAGATGTATTTTGATGCGTTATTTGTTGGATACCAATATTGTCAGTTATATCGTTAAAAACCGTTATTCTGAAAAGCTAGAGCAAAAAATGCGTTTTGCTGTCCAGGAAAATCTTTATATCATCTGTGATGACCGAAGCAGAACTTTTATACGGCATAAAGATGTCTAATAATGAGCGTTTAATTGTAAGGGTACATGATTTCCTGAAAAATATTAATATCTTAAATTGGGATAGAATGGCTGCACAGTCTTATGGTGAATTAAAATATTTAACCCGACAGCAGGGAATTACCGTCGCTGAACTAGATTTGCAGATTGCATCCCATGCTAAAGCTGAAAATATGGTTTTGGTGAGTAATGATGCAATTTTTAACGCTTTGGTAGCAATGAATTTACAACTTGAAAATTGGTATGCTTAAGTATTGAAAAACAAACTAAAAAATATTTTGGGGTAAAAAATGTTGGTGTTCATCGTTATTGTTGTAGTGTTTATTATTGCCTATTTCTGGATAAATGATCTGAAAAAACAGTCTATACCCACTGAATCAGAACCCCATATTCAAAAAACCAAAAGTATCAAAAAAAATGAATCAGCATTAGAAAAAGAAATCCGACTGGGACTAGAGCAAGCGAGTTTAGATGCCAGTGATGAAATGGTGAAATATCTCAAAGAGTTACACCAAACTCATTTACATGCAATCGCCTATATCAACGGTGATGGTGTACCAAAAAGTTATGCTAAAGCCCATCAACTTTGGACAAAAATCGCTGATAGATATGCGATAGCCAATGTTGGTTTAGGTGAATTGGCAAAAGAGGGTTATCTTGGTGAAAAAAATCCCAAATTAGCCCTACAATATTTTCATCAGGCACTTGAATTGGATGACACCTGTAGTGAAGCGATGTTTCAGATTGCCCGTATGTATGTCGATGGGGAATGGGTGGTGCAGGATGCGGAGCTGGCTGTGGAATGGTTGGAAAGAGCAGTCACTTTGGGTAATCAGGATGCCGAGCATCAACTGGCATGGTGCTATTATCATGGGAATGGTGTTGCTGAGCATAAAGTCAAAGCCTTTATTAAATGGTCAGCACTGGCCAAGCAAGGGCATAGCGATGCACAGCGTTGTCTTGGAATCGCATGTTATTTGCATGGACAGGGAACGAGTAAAAATCTTGAGCAGGCATTTTATTGGGTTCATCTAGCAGTACAAAATGGCAATCCTGAAGCGATGGCGAATCTCGGCTTGTTTTATATGTATGGCTGGGGGGTAGAATGTGATTTTGTACAGGCTCATCATTGGTTGGAAAAAATGGTCGCTGAGCAGCATGTACAGGCAATATGTAATTATGCCGAATTATTGGTGATGGAAAATGAGCAGGACATTGTACAGGTTGAACGTGCATTGGAATTGTGGCATGGCATTCTTGAGCAGGAAGATGAAGCATTAAATAATCTCGGATTATTATATTTATATGGTTGTCAGAGTTTGCCAGCAGATGTAGCTAAAGCCTTAACCTATTTACAGCAGAGTGCAGCAAAGGGCAATTTAACAGGTCGTGTTGCCTATGCGATTTGTTTAGCCAAATTGAATAGTAGTGAACAGCAGATTGAGCGGGCTCGCCATGATGTCAGACAGGTTATGACGGCTTTAACAGAGAAAAAATATGAGTTTGAAGTGATGCAAGCTGCGACCTATGGTTTATTGGGCATGGTGTATTTAGAGGGTGAAATTTTTGCTAAAGATATCCATCAGGCGATATTTTTTTTTGAAAAAGCGGCTGCATTTCATCATGCTACGTCACAGTATCAGTTGGCTAAATTATATGCTGAGGGTACAGAGGTTGAGCAGGATAAAGAACAAGCCTTATGCTACTATCAGCAAGCTGCACAGGCTGGGAATAGTGATGCGAAAAAGGCTTTGGTAGCGTTGGAAGAAGTTTAATCCCTTGCGTTCATAAATAACGCAAGGGATTTCAGAAAAGAACTAATACACATCTCGACGATAGCGGTCGGCTTGGCGTAAATCATCGAGGGTATCTTCGCCAAGAATATCTATCAGGGTGTGTTCGACACCGCCTGCCATACCGTCGATACTGCCACAAATATACAGTACTGCATCTTGTGCAATCCATGCTTTTAAGCGTTCCTGTTGCTCACGTAATTTGTCCTGTACATAAATACGTTCGGCTTGGTCACGAGAAAAAGCCACATCGACATGCTGCAATACGCCTGTCTGTTGCCATGTCTGAATTTGAGTTTGATAGAAGAAATCAATCGCTTGCTGACGTTCACCAAAAATCAGCCAGTTTTGGGTAAAACCAAGCTGTTCACGCTGTTTAAGTAAACTCATCAAACCTGCAATGCCTGTACCATTACCAATACAAATGATTGGGCGGTTATCATCAATCAAATGGAAAGATGGATTGGTGCGAATACGTGCCTGAATCTTTGTGCCGACTTCAGCATGTTGAGTCAGCCAGCCTGAACCTAAGCCCAAGCCATCGGTGAGTTGCTTTTGACGCACCACTAGACGTAGTAATTTGTCCTGTGGAATACTGGCAATGGAATATTCACGAGAAGGTAAATCGGCATTGTTGGCAGGCTGAATTTCTAAAATATCACCTGCGTGCCAAGATTCATCAGATAAAGGTTGTAATACGACTTCAAATACAGGTTCGCCCTGACTATTGCTATTCATCAGTTTACGTGACACCAGTTGCCAGTCATCAAAGGTTTTTTCAGTCATGACAGCATGGACTTCTTTATGGGTCATTTGAGCAAGGGCAGAGTACCATTGTTGTAAATCCGCCTGATTGCCATTGTCCACTTCTTGTATAGGGAAAATCGCTTGCGCTTGACTGGTTGTCAGCCATGTATGCAGTTGATGTCCAAAAGTACAGTAGGTTTCAGGGTATTCTTTAGAGCCTAATGCGAGAATGGCATATTGTAATCCAGCAAAATTTTGAGGTTGTGCCATGTATTTTTTGGCAAACGTTACAGCCAAGTCAGGTGCATCACCTGTGCCATACGTACTCACCACAAAAAGTACCCGTTTAAATTCAAGAATGTGTTCGGGCGTACAACTTTTCAGTGCTTTGACTTGAGTTGGAACACCTGCCTGTTGTAATGCAGTCGAAGTATTGTAGGCGATTTGTTCGGCCATGCCTGTTTGGCTGGCATATAGAATCGTCCACTGTGGTGCATTTGGATCAAGTGTCAGACTGCTGAGTCCTGAGCGTGCCGATTGGGTCAATTTCTTTTGTTTACGACGTTTTAAATACAGCATCCAACCAGTGACTAAAAAGAGTGGCATTGCCAGAGATGCAAGCATGGCAAAAAATTGATAGATACCCCCCATAAAACTACCACGATGCACAGGCAACATGCTGCCCATGATTTTTTCATTGAGTTTCTTTGTTTCGTAAAGTTCAAGTTTTTCAATTTGAGCTGTTTGGTAATTATAAGTCGCACTATTTCTGGCACGTTCATGTTGTGCAGGTGCATCTACGAATGCAATCTCAAGTTTGCCATCGTCAGTTTTTGGCAGATTAAGGGTAATACTCGTGTAGTCACGGTTTAATTGTGCGGTAAATCCAGTCCAACTCTGATGAAGTGCTTGACTGATTTGCACAGTAGAAAGCGAGATGTGTTGCTGCTGGGCATTGCGACCACCACGACCCTCGCCACGAGGTTGTCTTTCACCTCTTGAGCCCTCACCTTGTCCGAGACCTGTTTTATGTTCACCTGCTTGCATTTGTGGCTGAGGACGTTCTACCCCCAGCACTGTAAACATGCCATTACGCCACCAGTCATACGACCAATATAATCCTGTCATAGCAAAAATGAGATAAAAGATAATTACCCACGTACCCACCACCGCATGTAAATCCCAAATAAAATTACGCCCTTTGAGTTTGGGTTTGATAAAGAACCATTGACGCAAAGAATGCTTTTTCGGTAAGCGTAGATAAAGACCACTTAATACAAAATAAATCAGCATTAAAGTACATGCACCTGTAATCTGTTTTCCAAACTCACCAACAGTTAAATTACGATGCAATTGCTGAATAAACTGAAAAAACTCACGTCCCTTAATCTCGGGCAAGACCTCAGCCGTATAAGGATTGACCATGATGGTTTTGCCACGTCGTTCGCCTTCTTTTGCAATATTGAGAGAAGATGAAGTATTGGCATCTTTGGCAATGGTAATACTATTAATTTTGATATTTGGATCTTGCTGGATAAAATGCTGATAAAGCTGCTCTGGATTGAGTTTGCTTTGATTGGGAGCAACCACCACCTGATAACTTTCACTATTGAGCCATTTTAGGATTTGTGATTCGTAGGAGTAAATCGCACCCGTAACCCCCATAAGAGAGAGAATCAGACCAGCAGTGATACCGAGAAACCAGTGGATTTGGAAAAGTGTCTTTTTAAACATGGCAAAAGAAAGAATAGAATACTTGAAACGAAGTATAGCGGAAAATTGTGTAAACAATAAGGATTTTCATTTAATACGTATTATCATTCATTTTGCAAAAAATACCCTGAGTTGTTGCAAGCTCAGGGTATTGTAGCGTGTCGGGCGAGAACAATGATTTAAAGCGGTTTTGCATTGCCAATCGCTTCATTGAGATGTTTGCGAATTGTTGCAAAAGGAAAACTTTTGCCATCCATACGTTTCGGCAGGAAAAATGAACCTTGCTGTCCTTTTACCGTGAAGGTCATCAATAAAAATTCTGGACTGTCATACCATTCACTGATGTCTTTCCATGCGATATTGGCAACACCTTGCTGTGCCCCCATTTTTTGTTGCATCACCATGCCATGAGGTTGGATGCCCAATTTGATACCTGTGACTTCTTGTACAGGAAATTCATTCATTTTACGTTTGACATACCATTCATAGGCGACCAGACGAATAAATAAAAATAAGGCAACACATACCAGCACGACCCAGCAAAAAATGGTTGAATAATTTTTCAGAAAAATTAAACCGAGAATGGCCAAAGCGGTAACAGCACCCACAATCGCCCATGTTTTTGGGCTGATTTTATTGGTACTCCGCCACATCATCAACTGTGCTGCACGTTGCTCTGCAACAGAGATTTCATAAGGTACAGTCTGTAAGGTGTAGGCATAAGCGTTTGATGACATAATATATTCATATCAAATATAAAAAATTGCTATTATTCTAGCATTAAAGGGAACTAAAAAGCGAAAAGTGATGTCAAGAAAATACTATGTTTTGCTACTGATAGCCTTGCTCTATGCCACGTGGACGTATGTATTTAAACCAAGTCCCAATTTGGCAGATATGCCGCAAAGCACACGTATTAGTGAAAATGTCCAAAAATTTGGCTCATATACCATTACGGATTTGGAGCAATATGCAGGCGAATTTCGAATTTTGAGACGAGAGGAATATCGGTCTGGGCGAGAAGCAGAGCTGAGCCCAGTGGATTTTGCCGTGGGTTGGGGGAAGATGGCTGACCCTGCGGTATATCAAAAATTGGATATTAGTCAAAGTGGTCGTTGGTATTTTTGGCGTTATGCAAATGAACCCCCTATCCCAAGACGAGAGATTGAAACGCATAGTGCCAATATGCACATTATTCCCGCAAATGCCTATGTTGCAGATCAACTCAAAAAAGTGAAAAAGGATGATTTGGTGTATTTAAAAGGTGCATTGGTTGAGGTGCAAGCGGAAGAGGGTTGGCATTGGCGTAGCTCTTTAAGCCGTGAAGATACAGGTAATGGGGCTTGTGAATTGATGCGAGTGGATGAGGTGAGATTTTTGTAGTAACAGCCAATAGTGTGTTGTATTGGCTGAATTGCTCAATTAACCCAAAAACACCGCAAACTCTTCTACAGGTACACGTGGGGTAATAAACGTATTGATAATATGTTCAGGATCGGCATAACCGAGAGCTATGCCGCATACCAATTCCTCATCATCGAGTGCACCGACGATATCCAATACAATCGGATGAAAATGATTCCATGCGGCTTGTGGACAAGTATCCAAACCACGTGCCTTAGCTGCAATCATGACGTTTTGAAGCATCATGGAAATATCCATTTTTGAACCAATTCCCATAGCTTTATTGGTGGTAAAGAATAAACCTACAGGTGCATCAAATAGCTGAAAATTACGCAAATGCTGCAAGGCCATTTTTTCTTTATCGCCCTTTTGAATACCGAGCAAACCATATAAACCCCAACCATTCTCACGACGACGGTCAATAAATGGTGAAACCCAATTTTTTGGATAGTAGGCAAACGTTTCTTGATATTGTGCGGCAAGTTGTGGATTTTGTGCGACAGCGATTTGGGCATCACACACACGTTTGACCATTTCATCACGTTTTTGCCCTGTGACCACATAGACTTTCCAAGGCTGTGTATTGGTTCCCGACGGTGCACGACTAGCAACGCTCAGAATATCCTTAATGAGTTGCTGTTCAACAGGTTGATTTAAAAAAGCACGCACAGAATGGCGGGAGGTAATCGCATGATCTACGATTTGAACGTGTTCCATATTCATAAAAACACCAATAGGGATGTGAATTTTCCGCTCACTATAAACGGAAAACACACTTTGAACGAGTGGGTTTGGCAAAAATGACGTGGAATTTGTGGCAGGATTAGACTAAAGCATAGCTAAAAGTTGTTAATAAATTTGTCACAATGCAAAAGTGTATGACATGGATACATCATCACCATAAAAAATTTAGGAGATTAACATGAGTAGTTCTCTCATGAAAAAAGGATGGGTTAAAACAGCTCTAACCCTTGCAATAGCAACATTTTTTACCTCGTATGCCAACGCCGAACAAATGGCAGAAGTGCAACAACTACGTGCAGAAGTGCAAGAATTACGTGCGTTGATTCAGCAACAATCTGCCGTACAGGTGACAGTTACACCAGCAAATACTGCTGCAAAAGAATTGAAATTGACCACTGCAGGTGGTGCAGAAGCCAAACTGTATGGTTTTGTCCGTGCCGATGTCAGCTATCAGGCAGAAGGTGGAGAAAGTATTTTTAACCGTATCAATGCTGTTGCATTAGATGGCAAACATAACGACAAGCTTTATAGTACGGTTAATAGTAGCCGTATAGGGGGGGATTTTAAAACCCCAGTTGCAGGTGCGGATATTGGTGGAAAAGTCGAAGTCGATTTTCGTGATGATGGTACGGTCAATCCTAAATTACGTTTGCGTCATGGCTATTTAACGTATGATCACTGGTTGATGGGTCAAACCACATCGACGTTTTCCAATCTTGAAGTCATTCCAGAGATGTTGGACTTTAATCTCAATCTTGGCTCTGCTTATGATCGCCGTGCGATGCTACGTTATAGTGAAAAAGTCACCCCAGATACACAAGTTTTGGTCGGTCTTGAGCAAAAAAACTCGGATAATCGTCTGCCGACTTTGACTGCAAAAGTAAATCACAATTTTGCCCAAAATCAGGGCTTGATTTCAGGACGGGTCTTTGTGGAGCAAAACCGTGCTGCCTCACCAAAAGAGGATGTAAAAACCACAGGTTGGGGTGCAGGTATTGGGGCGAGTTATAAATTCAGCCCTGAATTTAAAATGTCGGCGGATTATATGCACGTTGAGGGTAATCAGAATCTGACCATGTTTGCCAATACCGCTTTTAGTGTAGATGGCAATGATTTGGAAAATAATGTATTTGATGTGGCATCCGTTGGGGCGACTTATCAGATCAATCCACAGTTACGCAGTACGGTAGGCTATGGCGTGATGCAGGCAGATGATGGCAACCGTTATGCAACCTTAAACCCGACTGCCAATAAAGAACTGCAACAAGGTTGGGTCAATCTAATGTATGCACCGAGCAAGCCTTTAATGTTTGGCGTGGAATATGTGCATGGTGAACGTGAAACTTTTGTCGGTGTAAAAGGTCAAGATAATCGGGTAGGGGCAATGGCACGCTATAGTTTTTAATCTTTTTTTAGGTGAAAAAACAGACATATTTAAGGTGTCTGTTTTTTTTAAAGTTATGGAAATAGTCTTACGATTTGCCATACAATATCTGTTCTACTACAGTAAAAAGCTTCAATTTTTAGGCTGAATCTTTTATATGGTGGGTGTAAATACTATGCTCTAGTTTGTGTTATGATTCTTGGAGAATGTATCGAAATTGGGGAGCTGAGATGAATGCCATTCTTGAGCGTAGTATTATTGAAAAATTACATCAACTTGATGAAAAAAAATTATATCAAGTGATGGATTTTATTAATGAAATTAAGAAAAATTCTTTAACGGTGCGTGATTGTAAGGGCATGTTAGCTAATCGAAAAAAAGATATTCCTCAAGATGAGTTTTCACAAGTCATTTTACAAGATGATATGTTGAGCCGATAATGATTGCATTAGATACAAATATTTTAGCCCGTTATTTGTTGGCTGATGACCCAATTCAAGCTGAAAAAGCAACACAACTGATTGAAAATTCTGAACAATGTTTTATTCCCATAACCGTAGGTTTAGAGTTGGCTTGGGTCTTACGTTCAAATGGTATTTTAAAAGAAGACATTATAGAAGCATTTGAAAATTTATTGATGTTACAGAATTTATATTTTCAGTTTTCATCTACATGGTATCAGGCTTTAATTTGGGCAAAGCAAGGAATGGATATAGCAGATGCTTTGCATGTTGCCTTATCGAATGAATGTACAGGATTTTATAGTTTTGATAAGCGATTGTTAAAACGTGGTGAGCGTGAACATATTTTTCCTGTTTGTATTGAACCTAAATAAAAAGATTCAAATTTTAGGCTGAATCTTTCAAACATTAAATTCTAAAAATGCTTAAATATAGATATTATAACAGTTAATATAACAGCTAATACAAAACCAATCCATATAATAATAGCTATTATTTTTAGAAGTAACCATATATAATGAAAGAAATTTTTAAATAAAATTGTAATAAAATCTGATATTATATGAATTGTATAGGATGTTGATTTATTTTTAGATGGAGTATTGCTTTGAATTACATTCTGCTGAGTAGCAGGTTTTTGTTGGGGTAAGGTTATTTTTGCATTTCCACGAACTGCCCGAACATGGCTATTGCTGTTCTTTTTGCTGTCATATAAAAAACCACCATCAAAGCCTATATATAGTGCATAAGCATATTTATTAGATGATTCAGACCAATAATATCCAAAACTGTCTTTGTTAGGTTGGAATAATATATTTTTAGGGCAGTTATATCCTGATTTACCTTGAATCATTAATGTTGTTAATTCATCAATCGTGGGTAATCGCCAATCATTAAAGTTAGCTAATTTATAATTTTGACATTCTTTTTTCGCATCTTCCCAGTCTAATTTTCTAGCATCACTTATACACTTTCCATTTTCCCATTGTTGCCCGATGCTGATTCTCGCCCACATTAAGCCAGTATTTGGGTCAGTCCATACGCCTTTATCGAGTTCATTACTAGATGGTGTTGTTTGTTGTTGGGGCGGTTTTGCCGTTGATGTAACAGGCTGTATAGTTTTTTTAGGTCTGGAAATTTTTGCTGTGCCACCACGAACTACACGAACATGATAGGTATCATTTTCATCGTAACCGTATGAATAGCCAGTATGAAAATCTGTTCCCCAAGTAAAATTATTATCAAATTTATAAGGTGATGCTGACCAATACTGTCCCCAATTATCTGATTTAGGGGGGAATAATGTACCTGATGTGTTTTTTAATTTTAATGTGTTTAATTCGTCAATAGTCGGTAGTTGCCAATCATTAAATCCTGCTAATTGAAAGTTTTGACATTCTTTTTCTGCATCTTCCCAATTTAATTCTTTTGCATCACCTACACACTGTCCATTTATCCATTGTTGCCCGATACTAATTCTCGCCCACATTAAACCAGTATTTGGGTCAGTCCATACGCCTTGGTCAAGTTTGTTAATAGGCGGTGTTGTTGGTTGTTGGGTCGGTTTTGCAGTTGGTGTAACAGACTGTACAGGTTTTTGTGCTGTCTGTGGCTGAATAGGTTGCTTTATTGGTGTCGTTGATGGTTGTGGTTTAGTGATATATTGTACGGTTTTTTGTACAGTTGGTTTTTGCTGGGTTTGGGTATTTTTCGCTTTGCCACGAACTGCTCGAACATAAGCATTGCCACGATTGCCATTATAAGCGATATTTCCATTCTCAAAATATAAATACCAAGAATATTCATCAGTATAAGGTGAAATTGACCAATACATTCCCCAATCACGTTTTTTAGGTTGAAATAGCATCATATTAGGGCAATTATAACCAGCTACCCGATTTAGTTTTAGTGTTTTTAATTCATCAATCGTTGGTAATCGCCAGTCACTAAAACCTGCTAATTTAAAGTTTTGACATTCTTTTTGTGCATCATACCAATCTAATCTTTTCGCACTACTTACACATTTACCATTTTTCCATTCTTGCCCGATACTAATTCTCGCCCACATTAACCCAGTATTTGGGTCAGTCCATACGCCTTGGTCGAGTTCATCACTAAATGGTATTGTTGGTTGTTGGGGCGGTTTTGCAGTTGGGGTAGCAGGCTGTACAGGTTTTTGTACTATCTGTGGCTGAATAGGTTGTTTTGTTGGTATAGTTGATGGTTGCGGTTTTGCTATTGCTTGTACAGGTTTTTGTATGGTCTGTGCGTGTTGTGGTAGAGTGATTTTTGCTTGACCACGAACAGATCGAACATAAGCATTGCCAAGATTATTATTATAAGCGATATTTCCATTTTCAAAATATAAATACCAATAATATTCATCATTTTCATTCTCAAGATATGAATACCAAGAATCTTCATCGGTATAAGGTGAAATTGACCAATACATTCCCCAACTATTTTTTATAGGTTGGAATAATATATTTTGAGGGCAGTTATATCCTTGTTTATTTTGAATCATTAATGTTTTTAATTCTTCAATGGTTGGTAATCGCCAATCATTAAAGTTAGCTTATTTAGAATTTCGACATTCTTTTTTAGCATTGTCCCAATTTAGTTTTTTGGCATTACCT
>SSHE01000042.1 GCA_008017315.1 Acinetobacter sp. | reverse complement strand
CTAATGAATCTCGCAATACAACCCATATGTTTGATCCTATACACTATTTTGGACTGACCCATGAGCAATTTTTCTCAACCACAAAAAGTATGCGAATTTTTAAAAGCAAATCCCTTGCAAAAATTTAAAGTCCAAGACATTGCCACTGGAATTATCCACATGTTCCCCGAGGACTATGTACAAAAACGCAACAATCCTCGATTTAACAATGAGAATGAGTTTATCGCTCAAGTCTTTGCTGAAATCGGTGCAAGCAAAGACAATATTTTAAAAACCTCACCTTTTATCCATGTACAAGATAGACCACGACCACGTATTTTTTGGTTTGATGCAAGTGTAAAACGTGAAGACAGCAACAATCAGCATTTTGAAGACATCATTGCACCAGAAAAAGATGAAATAGAGCCTTTTGTTCTCAACACTACATCTGAAGACCTATCTGAACATGACCTATACCCAATTTTAATTGAGTTTTTGCAGGCTGAATTAGGTTTATATTGTTTACGCATTGACGAAAAACGTTCTAGCAATTCTCGTGGGCAGAATGGCAATCAATGGTTACATCCCGATATTGTTGCCATGCAGCCACTTGATAAACATTGGCATGAATTTATCAAAACCTGTGTAAAACATGGTTCGGGGCAAAATGTACGTTTATGGTCATTTGAAGTCAAAAAAGAATTGAACGGCTCAAATATCCGCAGTAGTTTTTTCCAAGCTGTAAGTAATTCAAGTTGGGCACATGAAGGTTATTTAGTTGCCACCTCTATATCAACCAGTGAGGTTGAAGAAGAATTGCGTATGTTATCTGCCCTACATGGTATCGGTGTGATTTTACTCAATACTGGGAATCCAACAGAAAGTGAAATTTTGTTACCTGCAAGACGCAAACAAGATGCAGATTGGCAGACCATTAATCGAATTTTGAAAGAAAATTCAGATTTTCAGAAATTCATTGATTTGGTGGCAAGTTATTACCAATCTGGACGGTTGTATATGGAAAATTGGAATAAATAAACCCTAGACATTTCCCCCAATTTCGCTATGCTCAAAATAGTGATTGAAAAGGAGTACAACATGACACTCAACACCACACAGCCTCGCATGACCAATTTATTTGAACAACTCGGCTTAGATGCCAGCGAAGCAGGCATTGCAGAATTTATTAAAAACCATCAATTACACCCCAATATGTACATTAGCGAAGCACCTTTTTGGTCTGAGGGACAACGTGCCTTAATCGCTGAAAAAATCGCATCTGATGATAATTGGACGATTATTGTCGATCAACTGAATGAATCTTTACACGAAGATACAAGCAAATAAAAACAGGCTTCTGGCAGTTCACGCAACTGCCTGTTATTTTTTTTGTACCTGATAATAATATTCGGTTTTTCCATCTACATTTCGCTCTTCCTGCACCAAAAGCTCATGCCCCAAGTGCATACAAAACTTGGGAATATCCCACGATGTCGAGGGATCGGTGGCAAAAATTTCAATCACCTCATCAATTTGTGATTTACGTATCGCTTGATGCAGCATCATCACAGGTTCAGGACAACGCAACCCTCGAGTATCCAGTTGCTTGCTGATCGGGGCAAAAGAAACAGTATCTTGACCACGCATACGATTGCTCCAAACTAAAAGCTTAATTTTATCATGCCCACCAACAAAAAAACCAATCCATCCATTTTTAACCATTTTGCCTACATCTTCAAACGCTTTTTAGATGCAAGTCTGGTTGTTCTTCGGTATGATGAATCAAATTTTTTGTTCTTTATTTTTTAGGATAACTCATGCAAGACGAACCAAGCCCCTCGTGGACACGTGGTTTAAAAAAATGGCTCAATGCAGCTCCAGAAACTCGTGATGAACTTCTCAAACTTGTACAAAACTCTCGTAAATTTTTAGCACCTGATACCGTAACGATGTTAGAAGGCGTACTTGATTTGCCTGCCACAAAAATTCGTGAGGTCATGACACCACGCACATCGCTGGTCAGTTTGCAGGAAGATGATGATTTACTGGATATTATCCATGTTCTGATTGAGTCCGCACATTCTCGCTTTCCTGTGTTTTCCGCAGAAAATAATGATACCGTGGTGGGTATCTTGCTGGCTAAAGATTTATTGCCTTTTTTAACTGAACATCGTACGCAAAAACTGGATATTACGGTTCTCATGCGTCAGCCCTTATTTATTCCAGAAAGTGCACGCTCAGATCAAGTTTTGCGGATGCTCAAAAATAGCCAAACGCATATCGCTATTGTGATTGATGAATACGGCACAACTTCGGGTATTGTCACTTTAGAAGACATTCTGGAAGAAATCGTCGGTGAAATCGAAGATGAACACGACGAAGCAGACTTAATTTCGCAATTTATTCAGCCTGACCCAGCATTTACAGCACAAAATGCGTGGCTGGTACAAGCCCTCACGCCGATTGAATATTTTAATGAACTGATGGCGACCCATTTCCCTGATGAGGAAGTGGAAACCATGGCGGGTTTATTATTACAGGAAATTGGTTTGGTGAATGATTTAGAAAATCAAGAAGTCGAATTGGATGGCTGGAATTTTCAGATTTTACAAGCAGATGCTCGTAGTATTCAGTTGATTCGAGCTATTCGATTATGAGAGGACTCCTTGCCCAACTAAGCAGCCTACCACCACAGCAAAAAAATCATCGTCTGCCTTTAAGCTTAGTCTGTCTGATCAGTCTAATGGCTGGGATGTTGTTGCCTTATGCACTTGCACCCTACCATTGGTGGTGGTTAGCCATTCTCTCGCCAGCCCTTTTGTACGCCTGTCTGCATCGGCGTAGTCATGGACAAGCTTTTTGGATTGGTTGGAGCTATGGCTTTGGTTTATGGTTTATTGGGGCTTTTTGGCTGTACACTTCGATTCATGTCTATGGTGATACGCCTGCCCCATTAGCCATTGCCATGATTGCCGTGATGGCCATCTTGATGGGATTATTTAGTGCCTTTCAGGCATGGGTTTACCGTCGTTTTTTCCCTGAAACACCACTCACTTTTGCCCCTCTCTGGGTCTTCTTTGAATGGTCTAAGACATGGATTTTTACAGGTTTTCCGTGGTTATTTGTCGGTTATGCCTTTACCAATTATGGTTTGGATGAGTATGCACCACTCTTGGGTATCTTTGGGGTATCTTTTGTGGTGATTATCATTGCCAGTGCTTTAGCGGAATGTCTATTTGGTAGGCGTTTTTGGCTGATTCCTATCCTCTGTGTATTGCTCGGGGCATGGGGTGCAAAACAAATACAATGGGTCACGCCCAAAAATGAAAAACCGCTCCGCGTTTCACTGTTACAAGGGAACATTCCACAGGATTTAAAATGGCTGGTGGAATATCAAGCTGAAACTCTACAAATCTATAAAAGACTTAGCCAAAATGAATGGGGACGTGATTTAATTGTCTGGCCTGAAGCCTCAATTCCACAGTTCCAAACCGACATCCAGCCTTTTATTAATGACATGAGCAATCAGGCTCTAGAACGTGGCAGTGCATGGGTGACTGGGATTCCATATTGGGATGTGCAAAACTCAAGTACCAAACCCTTGTATTACAATGCCATTATGGCAAAAGGCAGTCAAGCAACAGGGCTGTATTTTAAACAGCGACTGGTACCTTTTGGTGAATACATTCCCCTTTCTGGGGCATTAAGCTGGGTTTTACCTGCCTTACAAGATGATATTACTATGGCAGGTTTTAGTGCTGGACATGACCATCAGCCAGCATTAAAAATTAACAATCACCGCTTAGCTTCTGCGATTTGCTATGAAATAGCTTATCCCAATCTGACCCGTCACAATGCCAAAAATACTGACTTTCTGGTGACGATTTCCAATGATGCTTGGTTTACAGGCACGACTGCACCTTGGCAACATTTACAAATGGTGCAAATGCGTGCCAAAGAAAATGGTCGCTGGATTATCCGTGCCACCAATACAGGCGTGACTGCTTTTATCAATGAACAAGGACATATTGTCAAACAGTTACCAATGGATAAACGCATGGTCTTACGTGGCGATTTACCTGCCTACGCTGGCGAGACGTTATATAGTCGTTTTGGGGATTGGATGATTTTACTGTTTTGTGCTGGATTACTGATGTTAGGCATCTCATTTAAACCTAAACTGGTCAATACCGATTTTAAAAAGCGGCGTTAATCTGCAAAAATAAACGTGTGTTGGACATTCAACACACTCACCACTTTCGACAAACGCAAGCAACATGTAAGCTGAATTTGTCGAAAGCTTATTTTTTGCAGGAGGTCTATTACATTCCTTGCACCATTGAAATCAGAATCACGGTTAAAAACAACATTGGAAGCTGGCGATAGAGTTTAAATATGCGTTGTTCAGCTTTATGCTCTATCATCTCACATTGCCAAGTTGTAGCATGTAATGCGGTTAAAAAAGCCAATATCACACTCGCACTGATAATACTTAAACTAAAGAAACCTATGATAATTTGGCTACTACCTTCTGTTTGGGCAAGCAAATCCAATAAGCCATGACTCATTGGTAAAATTGCTAAAATCATCAGAATAGATTTCAACATCATCCAGTGTAGTTGATTTAATTGATCAGTCAGCAAAAATGTAGGCATTTTTTCTTCCTTATTTAATTTTGAATATAACCTTATTATGCCGAGAAGATGAATAAACGATAAGTCTATATTTCTTCATATATTGGGTTTATTGTAAAAGACCTCATCAATAATCATTATTAATAATTTACATACTTGACTGTATTTATTGATAATTTATAAAAAACATAAAAATAATATCTTCATCATTATACAAATAGCCTGAAATTGACTGATTTATTTCAGGCTATGTTTTCAATTTTAACAATCACATGAAATGTATTTACGGCTGATAATAAATATCAGCATCATTCTCTGTTCCGCCCTCTTTACCATCTGCACCATAAGAATATAAATCAAATGGACGACCTTCTGTACTTGGGATGACATATTGTAAATCATTATCCCAGCTATCTTTTGGATAGCCACCTTTCACATAACCACCCTGCATCCAGTTTTTTGCCGATGCGGGTTGTTTGATCAATGCTTCCAATCCACCGTCTTGCATAGATGGGTAACGCCCATTATCCAGTTTATACTGATCGAGTGCTCCCGAGACACCTTTCAATGTAATCTTCGTCGTATCAACTTTGGCTTTTTCACCACGTCCCATCACATTAGGAACAATCAAGGCGGCTAATACGCCTAGAATCACAATCACCACCATGACTTCAATCAGCGTAAAGCCAGATTGTTTTTTATATAAATGCTTAGCCAACTGCTGCATCGTACCACTCCAAAATTTTATGCCAATAGCATAGCTTTAAATCAAATTATTCATATTAACGATTGGTAACATCACTGCAATCACAATCACCAGTACAATCGCCGCCATAAACACCAGCATCAAGGGCTCAAGTAGTGCCAACAATGTGGTAATGGTCGAAGTCACTTCCCTGTCTTGCATGTCGGATGCTCGAATCAGCATACGATCCAGCTCGCCTGAACTTTCACCGCTCCGAATCATCTGCACCATCATCGGCGGGAAATAGCCTGATTTTTCCAACTGACTGGCAAGATTGCCCCCTTCTGTGACTTTTTCAGCAGCAATATTGACTGCATCTCGAATCACCCAGTTTGAACTGACCGCTGCACCAATTTTGAGAGCATCCACCAAAGGTACGCCTGATTGGGTCAAAATCGATAAGGTACTGGCAAAACGTGCTGCGTTAATGCCACGTGACAGTTTACCCAATAAAGGCAGTTTGAGAATTAGGCGGTCAAGGCTATAGTGTCCTGCACTGGTGCGTAAAAATTTGACCAGTAAAAACAGACCAACCACTGCCAATATCAACATATATATCCAGTATGAACGGATAATGTCACTACTGGTCATTAATACTTGCGTAATCCACGGTAGAGCCTGTTTGGTACTGGCAAAGACTTTGACAATATCGGGGACAACATAGGTCATTAAGCCCATAATAATCCCAAACGACATCAACATCAGAATAATCGGATAAATCATCGCACCCTGAATTTTCTTCTGCATAGCAAAACGATTTTCGGTGTAATCTGCCAATTGTTCTAGAATCAAATCCAAATGCCCTGAGCGTTCGCCTGCGGCAATAGTAGCAATGTACAGTGAGGGAAAACTGGAGCTTTGTTGTAATGCTTGTGCCAAAGAATGCCCTTCTAGGACTTTGGAACGCACAGACATCAATAAACTTTGCACATGGCGTTTTTCGCTTTGTTTCGCCACCGCACGTAAGGCTTCTTCCAGTGGAATACTGGCAGCAATCAATACCGATAATTGTCTGGTCATCAGTGCCAAATCATAGGCGGTTAAACCTTTGGCAAATCCACCAAATTGATGTTGTTTGTTTTGGTCGAGGACAGGCTCAACCTGAATGGGGGTAAATTGCTGGTCACGCAACTGCTGCCGAATCTGTCTAGCAGAGTCACCATCCATGAGGCCTTTATGTGTTTTTCCATTGATATCAATGGCAGAATATTGATAGGCAGGCATAGCTTGCTCGAAAAATTTAAATCCTAAAAATTTAGCCGATTATATCACTGATATATGGCTTATATAGATGATTTTGTATCTGTGCCGCTGTATCCATTTTTCATTTTTAGCAGAGAACACTATCCTTGCTCATCATTTTGCTGGCTAAGAGCTTTGTCTATTTGTGTGCGATGATAGATGAATATAGTCGCAAGGTTTATAGTGATCTCATTTGTAGAGCCACATCATGAATGGGTTAAAGGTATAAAATCTGGTGCACCTTTGGCAATTTGGGGAATAAGCGTTTGAATAGTTGGTCTTTGCTGCTGACTCGCAATCCATAAATCATATTGCATTTGTAAATTAAGCCAAAATTCAGGCGATGTTTCCAATGCTTCTGCTAAACGAATTGCCATATCGGCAGATACACCAGTATGACCATTTAAAATACGGGATAAATTTGTTCGAGTAATGCCTAAAGCTTGGGCAGCCGATGTAACAGGTGTTTCATCAAGGTATTCTCTCAGTATTTCACCTGGATGTGGGGCATTGTACATAATGCTCATATTTATACTCCTTAATGGTAATCAAGGTAATCGACCACATAGGCATTACCGTCTTCAAATTTAAATATCACTCGCCAGTTGCCATTGACAGTTAAAGACCAATGGGCTTTTAAATTTCCGCTGAGTTCGTGTAACCGCCAATTTGGTGGGGTTCTGAGGTCGTAAATAGAGGATGCACCATGTATAGCTGCCAACAGGAAACGCAATTTTTGAGCATGGGCAGCCTGAATACCAGCAGTTGAACCACTTTCAAAAAAGTCCTTCAATCCTTTGTGTTTAAAACTTTTAATCAAGTGTCATCCCTTGAGCGTGTATCGTGTATGAACACTATACACCAATATTAAAAGCCTTTCAATTTTATGTCCAAAATTGGCTCATTTTTTACATGGCACATTCAAGCCCAAATTGAGTCATTTGGCTATAAAAATAAGGCATTCTAAACATCATTAAACTCACATACACTATAATGATTCGATAACAAACATGATTGTATCATTTAGGGATAAACTTTATGACCGAAACTGTACCTGTTTACCCTTATCGTCTGCGTATTGCCCTCGCCGTACACATCTTTGATTTGCTGGATTATGAGGTGACAGCCGAACAGTTTAATCAAGCCGTCGTCGGAACTCGGGTCACTGTACCCTTTATGAATAAACAACTGATCGGCATCATTGTTGAAAAAGTCGATGCCTGTACGCCATTTGCACAAAAATTTAAACTCAAATCCATTATTAAATGTTTCAATGAACCCGCCATTTTAGATGAGCAATGTTTAGGACTTCTACAATGGGCGGCACATTATTACCAAGCCCCGATTGGTGAGGTGATTCTTTCGACCTTACCCAAAATGCTCAAACAGGGTCGCCCTTATCATCTCTTGTCTTATCATTGGAAGGCGATTTCAGCACAAGAACCAAACCAACTGCCCAAAGCAGACAGCAAATTATTCCATGCTCTACAAAAAATCAAACTACACCAACAAGGCACATCTGAAACCATCCTCAATATGTCAGGCGTGACGACGGCACAGCTTAAAGCACTGCAAAAACGTGGTTTGGTTGAACATTATCAAGCACCGATTGATTTTAGCCCAAGCCCGATGCAACTGGCACAACTGCCTTTGGATGCCAATGCCGAACAGGATGCCGCCATCAAAAAAATCCGTAAAGCTTTGGGGAAATATCAGAGTTTTTTACTGGATGGGATTACAGGCAGTGGTAAAACCGAGGTCTATTTGCAAGTGATGCAAACGGTATTGGAAAAAAAACAGCAAGTTTTGGTACTTGTGCCTGAAATCGGACTCACGCCTCAAACCATTGAGCGATTTAAAGCCCGTTTTCATACCCATATCGTACTGTTACATTCAGGATTAAATGATACCCAACGTTTGCAAGCATGGCAGCAAGCTCAAACAGGCAAAGCCAGCATTATTTTAGGTACACGTTTGGCCATTTTCTGCCCTTTGCCACGTCTAGGGCTGATTGTGCTGGATGAAGAACACGATATGTCTTATAAACAACAGGATATGTTCCGTTACCACGCACGAGATGTTGCCTTGTACCGTGCCTTTAAACAGCAATGTCCGATTATACTCGGTTCAGCAACGCCAAGTTTTGAAAGTCTGCATCTGGTACAACAAGGCAAAATGACCCATTTGCAGCTCAAACAACGTGCAGGCACGGCCAAACCACCACACTTTAAATTGCTGGATTTAAAACTGGAGAAAAAACAGGACGGTTTGGCATATAGTTTGATTCAAGCCATTCGGGATGCACTCCAAAAAGAGCAACAGGTTTTAGTCTTTATCAATCGTCGTGGTTATGCACCTGTGCTGATGTGTGGCAGTTGTGGCTGGCAAGCCGATTGTCCGCATTGTGATGCTCACCTGACCATTCATTATCACCCACGCACACAGCTACAATGCCACCATTGTGGATATCTTCAATCCTTACCCACAGGCTGCTCTGCCTGTAATAGCAACGAACTCAAACCGATTGGCAATGGCACAGCACGTATTGAAGAAACCTTACAGGCATTATTTCCTGATACGCCAGTGCTCCGTGTCGATAGAGATACCACAACCCGTACTGATAGCTGGCAGAAAGTCTATCAACGGGCACATCATTCGGGTGCAGCGATTTTTTTGGGCACACAAATGTTGGCAAAAGGGCATCATTTCCCCTATGTGAGTTTGGTGACGATTTTGGATATTGATGCTGGATTACTCAGTGCCGATTTTCGTGCACCTGAACGCACGGCACAACTAATAATGCAAGTTGCTGGACGAGCTGGACGTGGGCAAGTTGCAGGGCAAGTGTTATTGCAAAGCCTAAGACCTGATCATCCATTATTACAAACTCTGATTCAACAAGGCTATGCTGCCTTTGCACAGCAATCTTTGGTAGAACGTCAGATTGCACAGCAACCGCCTTATCGTTATGCGGCGTTATTACGTGCTGAAAGTAAGAATGATCTGTATAACCTTGAGTTTCTCAACATGGCAGCACAGAACTGGCAAAATTTTGGCGATACTGCGGTTGAATTTTGGGGTGCTGTTCATGCACCAATGCCACGGAAAGCGGATTTTTATCGTACGCATTTGGTATTATTCTGTGCATCACGTGCGGCTTTACAACAACAAATTCCAGCTTGGTGGCAATGGTTATTTAAACAGCCCCGTAAATTTGAACTGCGAATTACCATTGATATTGATGCACAGGAGCTGAATTAATACACTTCTCTGCTTAGATGCTCAAAAAAGCATAGTAAACTACAGCCGATACATTACATCTTAGAATGACCATGTCTTCGCTTCTACAAATCACCATTTTTCTTGCTGCGGCATTGATTTTAGTGCCGCTAGGTAAACGCCTTGGTATCGCTACTGTACTGGGCTATCTGTTTACGGGTATTTTGCTCGGTTCAAGTGTATTGAATATCGCCAATGATACCGACAAAATCAAACAACTGGCAGAATATGGCGTAATTATGCTGATGTTCCTGATTGGTTTGGAATTACGTCCGCAACGGCTCTGGCAAATGCGACAATCCATCTTTGTGTTAGGTGGCTTACAGATGGTCGTGTCAGGCAGTGTACTGATGTTGTTGCTTTGGTTGTTGTTACCCTTTTCCATGACGGCGAGTTTTGTCATTGGTTTTGCACTTGCTCTCTCTTCCACTGCGTTTGTCTTGCAATTATTAAGAGATCGAAATGAGCTGAAAAATTTTTATGGACAACAAGCCTTTGCGATTTTGCTATTTCAGGATATTGCTGCGATGGCACTACTCGCCCTGATTCCTCTACTGGCTGGACATAGTGGCACACATCATGGTATCGCCTATTTTGCTGCGGTGATTGCCACTTTCTCAGGTTTATTTCTATTTAGCCGTTATATTTTACGTCCATTCTTCCGCTTTGTTGCCAAAAGTGGGGCCACTGAACTGCTCACCGCCGCAGGTTTATTTATCGTCCTTGCCGTGGTCGTGCTTATGGATACGATTGGAATCAGCACCACATTGGGTGCATTTTTGACAGGGGTACTGCTTGCCGATTCCGAATTTCGCCATGAACTTGAAGCCAGCATTCAACCTTTTAAAGGCTTGTTACTGGGTTTATTTTTTATGACCGTTGGCATGGAAATCAATCTGAGCGTGATTACCGAACAGCCGCTACTCATTATCGTGGGTACGCTTGTACTCATGCTTACCAAGCTGATGTGTGCGGCGATCATTGCCTACTGGCAAAAACACAACACTGCCAATAGTCTTCGGCTTGGGGTAGCACTCGCACAAGGTGGTGAATTTGCTTTTGTGGTCTTTAGTCTAGCAGTCGTCGAAAACCTCATGGACAATACCATGCTTGCACCATTGACGATTATCGTGACGTTTTCCATGATGCTCACACCTGCATTATTCTGGCTACTTGACCATTGGTTAGAACCCTATTTTGCCAAACGCCATCAATCACCAGAATACGATACTATTCCACAACAAGATCAGCATATTGTCATTGCAGGTTTTGGGCGTTTTGGACAAATTGTGGCACGCATTGCACATTTACATCACATTCGTTTTACTGCCATTGATAATAATATTGATAATGTCGATTTTTTGCGGCAATACGGTAGTAAAGTCTATTATGGCGACCCTACAGTACCTGAAATTCTACATTCAGCAGGACTCGCATCGGCACAACTGGTGGTTCTAGCAGTAGATGATATTGAAGACTCTATGCGTATCGCACGACATGTTCGTATCTACCATCCACAGCTTACTCTTTTGGCACGTGCTCGTGACCGCCATCATTACCATCTTTTACGAGAACTTGGCGTGGAATGTATCTGGCGTGAAACCTATCATTCTGCCCTCGCTATGTCTGAACACATGCTCATCGCCCTTGGCATCGACAATGAAACGGCCAAACAACATATTCAACGTTTTTTTGAGTATGATGAACAGCTATTACAACGTCAGCAAGGTATTTTTGCCGATCCGAAAAAGTTAATTGAGTCCAATCGAGAAATGCTCAACGAACTGAAAAATTTATTTGAAAATGACGAGTTTATTCAGGAGCAGGAAGCAGCTACACCACAGCAGCATCCTCAGGCTTGAGTTTTGCCAAGTTGCCACTATATAGCATGGAAATGGAGAAAATTATGTCTGATATCCGCCAACGCTTTTATATCCATGACTGTCCTGTCCGTGGTGAAGTTACGCATCTAAATGAAACTTTACGCACGATTTTAGCCCAGCGTGACTATCCACAAGCGATTCAAATTTTACTCGGCGAAATGTTGGTTGCCAGTACCTTACTTGCCAGTACCTTAAAGATTCAGGGGCGTTTAAGTCTGCAAATCCAAGGTTCTGGAACATTAAAATGGGCTATGGCAGAATGTAACCATCTCGGTGAAGTGCGTGCATTGGCAGAATTTGAAGCCGACCCACGTTTTGAGCAAGCCAGTGATAGTCGTACCGCTCTTGCCTGTCTGAGCAATGGGGTATTATTCATCAATATTGAACCCGAACATGGTGAGCGTTATCAAGGCATTGTACCGCTTGAATTTCCAACGCTGGCTCAATGTTTGATGCAATATTATGACCTCTCTGCCCAAATTCCAACACGTATTACGCTTGCCAGCAATACCGAATCTGCGGGTGGTTTACTGATTCAATTGTTACCACGTACCGAAGAAGAGCTGGAAAGTATTGATGATGACCTATGGGTACGCTTAAAACTTTTGACCGATACCTTAAAAGCCGAAGAACTCATTGAGCTCGCCGCAGAGGAAATTCTATATCGTTTGTACAATGAAGAAGATGTTCGCCTACCCGAACCTGAAGCCTTAACATTTGGCTGCACCTGTTCAAAACAGCGTTGTAGCCATGCACTACTACAAGTCGGTGCAGAAGCTGTCAGAGAAATTTTACTGGAACAAAATCCTATCCAGATGAATTGCCAATTCTGTAATACCGAATATCGCTTTACTGCCGAAGAGGCTTTAGGTTTATTTGGACAGCATGTCAGTTAGTTTATGCTGGCGGTGATGTTGAACTGGATAAAAGACAACATTACCGCCATTGAACTGTTCTTATTTTATTTTGGTGATTTTTTCTACTTCTTTAAGCGTTTGCTTAATCGGTTCATAGTCCAAGAACCAGAGTAGATTGAGATTGCGTTGCTTATGTTGCTGTGCCAATAAATCAATCACACTACGTTCCCCTCGCCCAACCAGATGCTGACGATAAAAATAATACAATAACACTGCGGTACTCAGTAGCATCACTGCCAGCATAATCCAAAACCCCACAGGAGATTTTAAGCCTGGGATAAATTCAAAGTTCATACCATAAATCCCCGTCAATAAAGTCAAGGGGGCAAATATCGCGGTGATAATTGCCAAAATTCGCATATTTTCATTGGTTTGATTGGAAATTGCAGAAAAATGTAAATCTATTGCCGATTGAATGGCGGCTCGCAAACGTAAAGTATGTTTTTGCACACGTTCGACATGGCTGATTAAATCATTTAAACGAACCTGCAAAATATCTTGTGCCTTATGTCGATTCTCCCCCATGACATGATGATAATTATCCACCAATTCATCACGAAACTCTTGTAAGGTTTCAATTTGCTCTTCGCAAAGATTTTCGATTTGCTGAAATGCCATATCCTCATGAAACAATTGATGCCATTGCTTAAAACGACGATTCCCTTGTAATAATTGTTGCTGCCAATATTCCACACGGCGAGTCAATGGCGTACGCAAATTCAAATAACCATCAATCATACTATTCAGCAAACGCAAACAGAGATCTGTAGGGCTCGCTGGCAATTTACGTGGGGTATTTTGCTCCGCCGCAGGACGCTCCATGACCATTTGCAACCGTTGGACGTAATTTTCTACCGCTTTATTACCTTGCTCTCTTACACTCATCAATATCTTGGGGGTGATAATAAAACTCATCGGCGTAGTGACTAAGCCAAAAATACTTTCTTGTGATGCTAAGGTCTGTTCACCTTCATAGATTTTATCATCGGGGCTAATCAGTTTGCGGAACACCAATAAATCATAATCTTTCACAGTATCAAAGGTACAGGGATGTTCAATATTTAAGATATCCCGAATATGAAATTCATTTAAAACCAGTTGGGTACAGTCATAAATGGTTTGCTGCCACGCTTCGACATGATTGACCACATCCTGCCTTAAACTGTCCACCCATAAAAACTCAAGCGTATGTTCTGATTGTTGCTGCGTACTAATGAAAATTGTATTTTCGCTTGAATGTCGATAAAAATAATAAAGTTGCATCACACTGCTATTCATGTCCACATTGCAAAATATAATGCCATAAAAAAACGATTGACCACATGAAAATGATCAATCGTTTTCGATAAAAACTTAGGCTTGTGGAATATCTTTCATGGACAATTTAATCCGACCACGATTGTCCACATCTTGTACTTGTACCTGTACCACCTGACCTTCTGCCAATACATCGGTTACATTCGCCACACGCTCATTAGAGATTTGCGAAATGTGTAACAAACCATCGGTACCTGGCATGATATTCACGAATGCACCAAATTCAACAATACGAATCACTTTACCCGTATAGATTGTACCTGGTTCGATTTCTGCAGTCAGTGCCTGAATCTTGGCAACTGCCGCACTTGCTGAGGCTTTGGATTCACCAAAGACACGTACTGTACCATTGTCTTCAATATCAATCGCCGCACCTGTTTCTTCGGTAATTGAGCGGATGGTTGCACCACCTTTACCAATCACATCACGAATCTTATCAGGATTGATGTTAATCACTTGGAATGTTGGTGCAAACATATTGATTTCTGGACGTGCCCGAGAAATCACTTTGTTCATCTCATTCAGGATATGGATACGACCTGCATATGCCTGATTAAGTGCCACTTCCATAATTTCTTCGGTAATGCCTTCAATCTTGATGTCCATTTGTAATGCGGTAATACCATTGGCAGAACCAGCGACTTTAAAGTCCATATCACCCAAATGGTCTTCATCACCCAAGATGTCCGAAAGTACCGCAAAACGCTCACCCTCTTTCACCAAGCCCATAGCAATACCTGCCACTGGTGCTTTTAATGGTACGCCCGCATCCATGAGTGCCAATGATGCACCGCAGACTGAAGCCATAGAAGATGAACCATTCGACTCTGTGATGTCTGATACAATACGCAGCACGTACGGGAAGCGATCACTCGCTGGTAATACTGCCTGTACACCACGACGAGCCAAACGACCATGACCAATTTCACGACGTTTCGGGCCAGACTCACGACCTGTTTCACCCACAGAATATGCAGGGAAGTTGTAGTGCAACATAAAGTTGTCTGTTTTAGTTCCTGCCAGTGTATCCACCATCAAGGCATCACGAGTATTCCCCAAAGTGGTTGTGACCAACGCCTGAGTTTCACCACGAGTGAATAATGCCGAACCGTGGGCACGACCCAATACACCCACTTGAACATCAATCGCACGAACGGTTTTGGTATCACGACCATCAATACGTGGTTTACCCGACAAAATGTTGTCACGTACAGTACGGTATTTCAGATCTTCAAATAATTCATTCAGATCATCGGCAATGCCATCAACGTCTTCTTCTGGCACAAACTGAGCAACCGCTTCCGCCTGTAACGCATCAAGTGCTGCATAGCGGTCTTGTTTCACTGCAATGGTGTATGCAGTAGAAATTTTCGCTTCAAATGCGTCTTTCAATTGGGTACGAAGATCTTCATTTTTACTTGGTGCAACCCAAGTGGATTCAACTGCACCCGCAGCAGCAGCAAATTCTTTAATCGCTTGGATTGCAATTTGTTGTTCGTCATGACCAAACAATACAGCACCCAACATCTGATCTTCTGATAATTCTTTGGCTTCTGATTCCACCATTAATACAGCAGATTCTGTACCTGCAACCACAAGGTCAAGGTCTGACTGTTTCATTTGCTCATAACTTGGGTTCAGGACATACGTACCATCAATCAAACCGACACGAGCTGCACCAATCGGGCCACGGAATGGCGTACCTGCAATCGCAAGTGCTGCCGAAGTACCCAACATTGCTGCAATATCAGCGTCCATGGTTTTATCTGAAGACACCACAGTTGCAGTGACTTGAATTTCGTTGTAATAACCTTCTGGGAACAATGGACGAATTGGACGGTCAATCAAACGTGAAATTAACGTTTCTGCTTCAGACTGACGACCCTCACGCTTACCATAACCCCCTGGGATACGACCTGCTGCATATTGTTTTTCTTGATAATTAACAGTCAGTGGGAAGAAATCTTGACCTGCTTTTGCCGTTGGTTGAGCAACCACTGCAACCAAGACCGTCACACCACCCATGCTAATCACGACAGACTTTGCTTGACGTGCCACACGACCTGTTTCTAATACAACGGTATGCTGACCATACTGGAATTCTTTACGAATGATATTAAACATCTATTATTTTTCCTTCATTTTTTGCTGGCTGAAGACCCCTAAGGTTTGGCATTCCATTCACGGCATGACAAAGCTTAGAAGCCACTTTCTGCCAGTCTTACAGACTAAAAAATGCAAAAGAAGAGGCTTGATTGCCCCTTCTTTCATCTTGTGATGTTGAAACGCAACATCTGCACACAATATAACATCATATTGCTGCGTTTAGGTATTAACGACGTAAACCTAATGCACCAATCAATGTCGTATAACGTGCATGGTCTTTACCATTGAGATAATCGAGTAATTTACGACGTTGGTTTACCATACGAATCAAACCACGACGACCATGATGGTCATGCTTATGGGTTTTGAAATGACCTTGTAAATCATTGATTTGAGCTGTCAATAAAGCCACTTGTACTTCAGGTGAACCTGTGTCGTTTTCTGCACGAGCAAATTTTGCAACAATTTCTGCACGTTGTGCGGTTGTTAAAGCCATCGTCTTTCTCCGAGATGCTTAAATAAATAATAAAGCGATAATTTCAAGCCTTTGCAACAAAGACTTCTGCCGTGCATCACTACAGCAAGTGCGACATTCTAAATGAAATCCGGCCAGATTGCAAAAAAGAACGCCATCATTTTGCTTTAGGCAATCCCATATTGGGTGCGATAGGCTTGCATATTTGCCAAGGCTTCACTTTCCCCTTTTGCCTGCAAATAATCCATTAAATCCGTCATATTAATTAAAGCATGGACAGGAATATTAAGTTCTTGTTGCACTTCCTGAATGGCAGACAATTCGCCCTGTCCTCGTTCTTGACGATCTAAAGCCACCAATACACCCGCAATTTCTGCACCTGCATGTTGTAAAATCGTCACCACTTCCCGAATCGCTGTACCTGCGGTAATGACATCATCAATAATCCAGACTTTTTTGCCTGCCACCGCCGCACCAACCAATACACCACCTTCGCCATGGTCTTTGGCTTCCTTACGGTTAAACCCCCATGGCACACTTTTTTGGTGATGTTGTGCCAGTGCAACCGCCGTTGCTGCCACAAAAGGAATCCCTTTATACGCTGGGCCAAAAATCACCTCAACCTGTTCACATTGCATCAATTTATCGGCATAGCCACTTGCCAATAGTGACAAAGCTTCACCATCATTCAATAGTCCAGCATTAAAAAAATATGGACTCACACGACCTGATTTTAAGGTAAACTCGCCAAACTTCAGCACGCCACGTGACAAAGCCAAATCAATAAAAGTTTGTGGATGAAAGTTTTGTGCCGTGTGCATATACTGTGCTCCATATTGAACAAGAAATTGAGGTTTAATCTCTCTATGATACCAAAGGATAGCTATCCAAGTGATGTAAAAATTCTCCGTGTCGTATCCATCAATGTCAATGGGCTACGTTCTGCACACAAAAAAGGCTTTTTTGATTGGATAGAACAATCAGATGCCGATGTGATTTGTATGCAAGAGACACGCATTAATGACCATCAATGGACAGAAGCCTACAAACCTGACGGCTGGTACATGCACCTCTTCCCTGCCGAACGTGCAGGCTATGCAGGTACAGCAATTTATAGCCGCCTGCCATTTATCAAAGTACAGGATGGATTAGGTTTTGAACTGGCAGATACGCAAGGGCGTTTTACTGTTGCAACCCTTGATGTTGGGCTAGAGCAACCTGTCGATATTGCGTCACTGTATTTACCTTCAGGTTCATCAGGTGACGAAGCACAGGCACGTAAGGATTTATTCTTACAAGAATATCAACAGATTTTACAACAATGGCGTACAGAGAATCGCTCGATGATTGTCTGTGGGGATTACAATATTGTACATAAACGTATTGATATTAAAAACTGGTCAGGCAACCAAAAATCCTCAGGCTGCTTACCACACGAACGGGCATGGCTGGATCATATTTATGATGAATTAGGTTATGTCGATACCTTTCGAGTGGTACGACATGATGCAGAAGTGTATTCATGGTGGTCAAACCGTGGGCAAGCTCGTGCCAATAATGTCGGTTGGCGGATTGATTATCAAGCGTGTTCGCCTGACTGGAGAGAACGTACAACGAATGCGTGGGTATATAAAGAGCAATGGTTTAGCGACCATGCACCTGTCGTGATTGATTATAAAATCGCTTAGGCAAGGTGTATCAGGTGATGGTATTGACCATCACCTGATCGATTGAGGTTTACAACGAAGATAATGCCGAAATGGTCAAGGGAATAGAAAAAAAGACTAAAATCAGCGAAGCAAACCGCTGTAAATTACACTGATTTAACCAACTGATCCGATTTTTGACCAGTAGATAGCCAAAAGCAATCCATAAAAATGCAATCGGGATAATTAACATTACAAAAGTGCCCATGTGTAGCACAAATTGCTGTACAACCAACCAACTATGCTCAGGGAAGACCAATGTAGCAAACATAAAAGCTTTGGGATTGAATAACGTCGCCACAAATAATGCTTTCGGGGCAATCGTAGGCTGTTCCAAATCTAACGGTTTGGTCGAGGTTTTCCACAATCGAACGGCCAATACTAGAATAAAAGCCGCACTGAGTAGCTTTAACACGACAGGTAGCCATGGCATTGAGCCTGACATGGCTTTAATCAACACGCCCCATACTGAAATCGCAATCACATAACCCAATACTTCTGCTGGAATCAGTTTAAGGGATTTTTGAATGCCAATCTGAATACCAGAAGCGGCGAGCAGCGTATTGGTAGGGCCTGGGGTAAGGAGAATGGTAATGACTACACTCATAAAAAATATGGAAACCATAAATTTCCCTAAAAATTGGGGCAGCGGCACTATGGCAAAACTTGCTACATTTGTCTAACAATAGCTTGTAACTAAATTTGTTTTTCCCTTGTATTTATCCTTAGAATAAGTCCTTATTTTTTGCCTATTATATCCGATGAACATTCAGCACCTACACACGACAGCACGATTTAGCGAAGCAACCATCCATCAAGGTATAGTTTATCTTGCAGGACAACTCGCCAGTCATTTAGACGGCAACATCGAACAGCAAACACATGAAACGCTCGCCATCATTGATCAGTTATTGGCTGAAACAGGCAGCCATAAAAGTCATATTCTGTCTTGCACTATTTATCTTAATGATATTCAACAAGATTATGCTGCATTTAATCTCATTTGGGATGAATGGCTACGAGAAGTTAAAGCACCCCCTCGCACCTGCATCCAAGCGGGATTGTATCGCCCAGATGTATTGATTGAAATCAGCATCATTGCAGCACAGATAGAATAAAATATTGACCATTTGGTTGTTTTTTGTTATTCATTGCAGACTATTTTTGGGATATCGAGTGGGCGTATTGACTGCTAATCGCATCACTCTATCAGCATAAGGGATATGCGATGCTTTTTAATAATGAAGCCATCATCAACTGGAATCCACTCAAGCGTTGTATGCTCATAATGTTTGCATCATGTGTCCTAATGCTATCATGGATTTTTTGGGATGTAGCGGTTTTATTTCATCCTTATTTTGCACAATTTGTGCATACACATATCGTCCCCGACCAAATTTATGTCAAGGCAATTTTTCTCATTATTTCCTTGCTACTTTGCCTATTGTGTTCATTATTACAACATTCTCGTATCGCCCAAAAAGTGCTCCCGTTTATCTGTGTCTGGGTCTTTACGCTCACGTTATGCCGTTTCGCTTATATGATTGGCATTATCAGCCCTGCAACTATTGCAGGTGCGGTCAGCCTAGGTTTATTGGGCATTTTGTTATTTGGTCGGCTGGTGATTTATAGTGCCCTGATTCCCAGTATGCTGGGTCTCAGTTACCTTTTGTATCTCACTATGCAAGGGCAATTTCAATATGCACCTTTATTTAATTTTGCTGCCATGGGCGAAATGCACGAAATCCATCCGTTTTGGATTGGCAGTATCCTTTACTTCACCTTACCGATTGCCATTATTTCAACCCTGTTATTCGATAGAATTATCGCACAGTGGCAGTCACGGGAAGCCTTTTTTAAACAACTCAGTCAGCTTGACCCACTCACCAAAACACGCAATCGACGCAGCCTGAATCAGCATTTTCAAAATATTACGCAACAAATCCAGCAACAACAAAAGCAATTTGGTGTCATTCTATTAGACTTGGATTTTTTTAAGCAAATTAATGATAAACATGGCCATCTTAAAGGTGATGAAGTCCTCACACGTGTTGCAGATATCTTAAAAAAGCAAATCCGCACAGAAGATGTACTTGGACGTTATGGCGGTGAGGAATTTATTATTATCTTATCGGATGCACAACTCAACCTAAGTTTAAAAATCGCCGAACGTTGCCGCCAAGCACTCATGACATTATCCATTGACGTTGCAGAACATGACCCCATTCAGATTACAGGAAGTTTTGGTATCACGATGTTTGATGGTTCACAATCGATCGAACAAACCCTACACGATGCAGATCTGGCGATGTATAAAGCAAAAGCGAATGGACGCAATACTATTGTGATTGCCTAAATTCGGTGAGATGTGCAGCTAATTTGGCACGCTTAAATTCGCCTGTCAAACGTAAATGCCGTTGCTCCTGTCCATCGGCATCCAAAAATAATACCGTGGGTGGCCCTAGCATTTGCCACGCTTGCAATAATTGTTTTTGACTCTCATCATAACGACTTAAATCCACCTTGATTTTTGTGACATGGGTCAGCGTTTGCTGTATTTCTGGGTTATTCCAGACATTACGTTCAATCGGCTGACAGGCAATACACCAATCCGCATACAAATCAACCAAAATAGGCTGCTGTTTTTCTCGTGCCTGTTGCAATGCTGCCCTAAACTCTGCTTGTGTCGTGACAACCGTCCACACCATGTGTTGCTGGTTTTGATACTGCCAATATTGTGTACCTTTCCAAACCGATACTCCGCCTAACAACACCAACAACAATGCAGCCATTCTACGCAACCATAATGTATAAGATTTCACCATTAAATACAGCAAATAGACAGCCAAAATCAATGCAATCAACAATAAAAATAAATTAAAAATTTCAATCGAAAGCAAGGGTCGAACAAAATACAAACTTAAACCGAGCATGATAAAAGCAAAAACATGCCGCACATACATCATCCAGATCCCTGGTTTTGGTACGGCACGCTGCCCAATCAGACTAAGTACCATCAAAGGCAAGCCCATGCCCAGTCCTAGACTAAACAGCAAAACAGCACCTATCAGCATATTTTGCGTTTGTGAAATATACAATAATGTCCCAGCCAATGGTGCAGTCATACAAGGGCCGACCAATAAGGCAGATAAAACCCCCATCAATGCAGCACCCAGTAAAGTACCGCCTTTTTGCTTACCTTGTAATTGATCCAATCGATTCGACCACGATTGCGGCAGTTTGAGTTCAAAAAGACCAAACAAATTCAATGCAAATACAACAAATAAACCACTAAAAGCAATCAATACCGCAGGCTGCTGCAACCAACGCTGAAAATTACTGCCTACACTTGCCGCCATCACCCCCAGCAAAGCATATACCGAAGCCATACTCAGCACAAAGATCAGACTAATTGTGCCCGCTTTCACACCGACATGTTTACGAATCAACAAACCCGATAAAATCGGCAACATTGGTAAAGAACATGGGGTAAATGCCAGCAAACAACCCAAACCTAAAAAGAGTACAATACTCCATGCCAAAGATTGTTCATGCAAACGAGATGACCAGACTTCATCTTGTGCTGTATCATTTGGTACACTAGTGGCGGATACCGTGTCACCCTCTGCTGGCACATCAGTGGTGATGCTCTGCTGAAATGCCGAATGTTGTGTGGATTGAAAGACCCTCTGCTGTGCCTTGGTGGATGACTGATCCGCCAAAATCACCAATCCCTCTGCATCGGTCTGAAAACTGGTCTGACTGATCGGATAACATAATCCTTTCTCAGCACAGCCCTGATACGTCACCTGATAGGATTGATTGGGCTGTACCTGAATCGGAAATGTGAGCTGTTGATAATACACCTTGGTATCACCAAAATACGCATCATGCTTAGGTTGAGCTGGCGGTAAGGAAAACTTTACAGGCTGCTGCCCTTGTACCACAGCCAATTGATGCTGATATAAATAATAGTCCTGAGCAATTTTCCACTTTAACTCCACCTGAGTCTGGCTTAAGGACTGTGCTTCAAACGCAAATGCCTGTTCACTGGCCAAAAATGCCTGCTCTGCATACGCAGATCGCCCGATGACAAGCCATAGCACAAGCAATAGCCACGCCAGCCACCCACTCACCCAGTTTTGAGCCTTAAACGCACACAAGGGATTGCTCATGAATCAAACCCTAAAATAGATATGCAACGCCAAATCCAGCATTGACCTGTGGTTGTGCTGAACTAAAGGTATAGCCAATCGCAGCATCCATTTGCAGATTGTCTGTGATTGTCCAAATCACACCATTATTCACCGTCGATTCCGAACGCTGACTTTCCTGCTTGTGATAGACATATTCCGAAAAACCAGACCAGCGTTCACTGATTTTATATTGCAGACCAGGGATTGCAGACCATGCGAATGCACCATCCTGCATCTCATAATACAGGGTCATGGTGGTATTCAAATCATCACTATATTGATAATCAATCGCCGAACCCAAAGTATAGATTTTCTTCTCTACGCTAAATTCATCATCGCCATTGGCAAGATTGACTTGTGCCAATAATGCCCATGAAAACTGCTCATCATGGGTATTGATTGCTCTTTTCAAGCCCAAGGTGACATCGCCAATACCATCGCTATCCTGTGTCAGTGTGCCTTGCTTCTGTCTCTGCCAAACTGCACCATCCCAGCCAATACGCAGTTCGGTATCTGCACCTACGCCAATACGTGCCAGTACATCACTTTGCAAGGTCAAAGTACTTTGTTTTATCCCATGATCATCAGATTCAATATAATTTGCTGTAGGCAAGGATTGCTCCCATGCCAGTCGTGCCTGTGGCACAATCGCTGTCCCCAAACCTTCACCAGGACGATCAAAACCAAAAGCCCCAGCCAAACTCAATTGACTGTTCATTGCCATAACGGCAACGACTGCAACGTGTCTCCAACGCTTATTGATATATGTCAGCTTCATTTCTAATCCTTTTAACCTACAACTTCTTTCGCCATTTTAGCACCTTGTGTACGCAATAATTGCAAGGTCTCTCGCTCTTCCGATAGGGCATGACCCCAATCAATTTCATCAAAGTCACAATCAAACCATAGATAGCTAATCGAACTTAGAATCGGTAAATCCTGTTCATCCAGCGTATTCGGATCTACACCTTCCTGCAATAAGCGTTGTACGACTGGCACACATGCCGCACTTGCAGCATCCCACAGTGGGCCATACAATTCCTCGCTGTCCCACAAATGCAGATTGGCTTTTGCTGCAATCAATGCCTCTAACATGTCCAGATAGACCGTCAGTCCTTGTTGTTTTTCTTCTTCACTTAAAGGCTTGTCTTGTTCATACGCCTCACAAATATGTTCCCACCATGTAAACACACCATCACATAATACCGAAACGGGCGGGCCTTTTTCTTCATCAATGAAATTGGGATCTACGCCTTGTGCAAGCAACGCTTTAAGCTGTACCAGATCTAATTGTTCGATACTCAGTATCAATTGTTGTTGCTGCACATTCAGCATGAAAGCAATACTCTAAGAAAATTGCAGTCTAATCTATCTCTATATTTCTGCATAGCCTGACTTTGTGACAAAGCGAAATTAAAAAAAGCCCATCATGGGCTTTTTTTTCAACCAAAGATTATACATCTTCCTCTGACCAACTCGGCTTAGTACCACGTGTATGTTCTTGTTTGGAAAAGCTATGCTCCATACTACGTTTTAATTTATCCATTGCACCGTGAATCGCCTGATCAATATTGGCGGCTTTGTGCGTGACTGCGATGGGCTTTAAGCCTGATGGACGAGCTTCAATGACACAACGTTTATCCTCTTCTCCACCTTTATCGCCATTGGTGTCACTGAGATGCACTTCAAAATGGGTAATTTTTTCACTATATCGTTGAAATTCTAGTTTTAACTCATCTCTCACATACTCAATTAAGCGTTCACTACCATGAATGTTTTTATCTGTACGGATTTCAATATTCATAAATTTTCCCTCGTTGTGTCTGAGTAACTCAGGTACGCCTACCGCTCCAAGCTTGCACCCAGCAGACGGTGATTTATCAATGTGTCATTGCATCATCACGATAAACACATACCCTCCCTTTTGTTATACCGCAAATAGATAACTTGTCAATGTGTAATGTTGTATTCTTTTGAACAGCCAAAATCTGATAGCCCTAACATCTTTATCAGCCTGTTATTCACTTGTTTGGCATCAAATTTTTCTTTGGCAATCTGATAACTGGCATCACCCATGATTTTAATCTGTTCTGGATGCTCTATAAAATAAATCATCTTCTCTGCCAACGCGTGTGGATTCCATTTTGGCACCAAAAAACCATTGACACCATCCACCACAGTTTCACGACAGCCTGGTACATCTGTTGTAATCACCGCTCGACCAATCGCCATTGCTTCTTGAGTACTACGAGGCACACCCTCACGATACGATGGTAAGACAAAAACATCACGATTTGCGATCCATTCTTGAATGTTATCGACATGTCCAGCATATTCAATTATTCCTGTTTCTATCAGATGATGCAAATCGCTTTCAGATAAAGCACCCAAATTGCTTTTATCAATTGCTCCAAGTACAGTAAATTGACTCTTTGGATATTTTTCTTTTACCAGCTTAGCCGCCGCTACAAATTCATGGATACCTTTTTCTTTCAGTAAGCGACCAATAAATAAAAATTTGATCGGCCTTTGAATATTGCAAATAGGAACATAAGGATAATCCTGTAAATTTACACCAATCCCTCCCAAAATATCTACTTTCTTGACTTGAATTGCGTATTGTTGCAATAAATCTTGTGGATCATCTGGGTTTAAAAAAATTAAATGATCTAAACGAGGAAGAGCGATTCTGTATAAAAAAATTTGCAGATTTTGTATCCATTTGGTTCCAGGAGCAAGACCTTCGGGTTGATCTGTAAACGTATAACCAAGACCTTCCAACATACCTGTAATTTTCGGTACTTTCGCCCATTTTGCCGCCAAAGTTCCAAAAATCACAGGTTTGGCAAAATAAGAAAAGACGACATCAGGTGCAATTTGTTTAATTTGTTTAGCAAGTTGATACGTTGCAATCATATCAGCCAGTGGATTTAATCCACCACGATTTAAAGTATACATCATTGGAATTGCACCCAAAGATTTAATTTTTTCTAAATCTAAATCTGAATACTCCGAAGTAAACGCATATACTTCATGCCCTTGCTGCACGAGAGTTTTGATCAAATCCGCTCGAAAACCGAAAAAACTTGAAGCAATAGTGCCTATGATGACGATTTTACTTTGCTTCATATATCTTCAACCACGTATCCACAGATGCCTGCAAAGAAAAGGTCTTTTCAACACGTTGTCTGGCTTTTTGGTTATTTAATACTTTTTCTTGAGGTGAAAGTCCGATAGCTTGCTCTATCGCCTGTGCTAAGGCTTCACTATTCTGAATAGGGACGAGAATCCCTGTATCCCCCATCACTTCAGCCACGCCACCACTGTCCGTAGCAATGACAAAAGTACCACATGCCATCGCTTCTGCCACAACCAAACCAAACCCTTCATAAGCTGAAGATAATACAAAAAAGTCTGCTTGCTGCATCAGTTGCGGAATGTCATCCCTACGCCCTAATAATTGAACAATATCGCCAAGTTGTAAATCCTGAATCAAATGTTCAATCACCGATCTTAATTCACCATCTCCAGCAATCTTCAACTGAAATTTTTGCTGCGTACGAGCTCTAAGCAATGCCAAAGCATGTAGTAAATTTGGATAATCTTTTTGTTCATTAAAACGCCCAACTGATAAAAATATTAATTCATCTGATATTTTATTCACACGCTCAAAATTAAATTTTTCTAAATCTATGCCATTATAAACAGTCATTAAATTGTTTACATTAAAAGCGCCTTTGGCAATTAAAGCATTCGATGCCTCTGCACTAACATTTGTATTAAAGTCAGATAGAATATTAGTATATTTATATGCTAACATACGCACCTTACCACCCTCATTAGAATTATGCGCAGTACAAATTAGTCTAGGGATTTTACAACCAATACGATTCAGACGTGCAAAAATATTGGCATGTACCATGTGTGCATGTACCACATCTGGTTGAAAACTTTGAATAAGTTGCCGATATTTTTTAGAAGCCATGTACAATTGGCTCATACTATTTAAGCTTAAAGCAATAATTTCTATATCTTTATTTTGAGGCCTGACCATCACTGCACCTGTAAGATAAGCAATTTTGACCTGATGACCACGACGCAACATTTGATCTGCAAGATCAGCAACCACTTTTTCAGCACCGCCTAATCCCAATCCTGTGATGACATATAGAATTTTCATAAATTAAAAAATCCTGTGACATAATGGCTAAACAGCTCCATTGCTTGAGCGGCGGGTATTTCCAATAAAGCCATATAAGAACCATTGATAAACAATATAGAAAATACAAAAAACAAACCCACTAAAACCATTAAATCCATGAGTGTACTTCTGCTCACCAATAGGAAAATCATAAATGGTGCAACCGTATTCAAAAATCTTCCTGCTATTGGGCTTAAAAAATATGCTGCTAAAAATATAACCAAACCAATTAAACTAAACTCATATAATTTTGTGTTTTCCTGATTACCATAAAAATATAAATATATAAACACCACTAAAAACAATACAAAAGCACCACCTGCATTTTGTATATCTACGTTTCCTTGATACTCCGCCCCTTGCCGTAAACCTAAAATTTCTGCAATTACCAATAATACAAATGAAAAAACCATCATAGACAGAAAATTTAACAGTAACTTTTTATTAAAATTCATTTTTTCCAAAAAAATAAAATTCAACACCCAGAAAAATAGAAATAGAAAAAAAATAGAATGTATAAATGCACACAGAAATAAAACAAGTGCAATTTTCTTATTATCTTTGATATAAAAAAAAGAGAGTGCAAAAATGGATGTTGCAATACCCTGTCGCAATGCGACCAATTCACCTTGTATCAAATATGGCAGAACCAATGACACCATCAATCCCAGCATCAGCGTTAAAAAATTCTTAGCATATTTCACCAAAAGAAAGAAAAAAACACTAGATGTCATCAGAACAAATATATTAGGAATGTATTCATAATGTATTATTCTTTCCAGTAAGACATTGCTATACAAAAAAATAGGTTCATTAAAAAACAAAATGCCTATTTCTTTATAACCATCAATAATGGATGCCGCCGAGTTGGCATAAACCAAATAATTATCCCTATCCCGAAACCAACTATTTGGCATCAAAGATAAAAAGCACGTATATATTATACCCAGAACTAAGGCTGAAAACCCATATAGCGTATGATGGTAAAATTCCTTACTATACCTCATATCAGAATTTTCCACTGGGCTATAATTTCATTTAAGCTAAACTTCTTGCTATTCAGTGTGGCATGTATTACCATTTCTTGATATTGTTCATCTGTGCATTGTGCCATTTTTAGAATTGCTTGAGCTAATTGATTAACATTACCATTAGCCACCAAAAAACCTGTCTGTTTATTGATTATCTCAGCAGGTCCTGTATCACAATCAAATGCAACGATGGGTAAACCATAACTTTGGGCTTCTAATAAGACCATCGGTAAACCTTCAAAGCGTGAACCCATACAAAAAAACGATGCTTGACGATAAAAAGAATCCATATCTGTTTGTTGCCCTGCAAACATAATTGAATCTTCAACTCCACCAACAATGACCATTTGCTTTAATAGAACTTCATCTTCACCAATGCCAACAATAATAATCTTCCACTCAGGTAATTGATGTGCAATTTTACACCACGCTTCGATTAATAAATCAAAACCTTTCTGATAGGTCAATCGCCCAACACACAAAATTGTTTTTGCTGCCAATGATGGTGTATGTTCTTGGATAGAATAAGGACTAGGATTTGCAATCGCCACCATCTGTGCTTTAATTTTCTTTAAGCCTTGCTGCCATAATTGCTTATCACGTTGAGTTAAAGTCACCACATTATCACAATATTGAGCTGCCCATTTACGCCCCAAACGTCGATAAGATACTCCTAAATCCACATTAAAATTAAAATGCTCCCAACAAATATGTTTAATCTTCAATCCAAATAAAGCAGGTACAGTAAAGACACACGAAATACTATCTACTACAATCAATGTATCAATCTGATGTTGTGTCACAAACTTGCGGATACGCCATATTGCAGCAAAAAAATTGGTCTTCATCGAAATTTTATGTGGATACAATGAATAGGTTTGAATATTTGCATGTAATGTAAAAAAAGGCTGGCGACCATCTGCCAAACTTAAAATAGAAATTTGATTGCCTTCTGCTGCCAAAGCATTGGCAATAAGGCTGGTCACTCGTTCTGTACCACCAGAATGATTGAGATTGCCAATGAGGAAACAAATATTCTTTGATTGCATATTCAAAACTACTTTTTCAAAATTTTACACATGAATAGAAATGAAATTCCAAACATAAAAAACAGTTTATTTCCTCTATTCATTAAATAATCTGTATCAAAATATCGCTGAGCCGTGATTTTTTTTCTCAGTTCAGACCAGCGTCGATGTGCTTTTATCACACCCTCAACATCTAGGCTATCCATAATATAATTCTGTGATAAGGCAATAATGGAAGCACTTAAAATAGGCTGTACGTCTAAATGAGCGATCATTTTTAACACTGAACCACCTAAATCCTCAATATTTTTTTGAGATTTTGTTGTAGTAATACTATTCGGATTTACCCTATATGAAATAAGAATACTATCTAAAAAATGGATATTCTTCGCTTTCATATATACATAAGGTGTCGTATAAGCATCTTCAAAATTTATTCGTTCTGGATAAATAATATTATCAAATAATGTCTTTTTATAAACTCTTAACCATGCAAACCATGCAGAACGATTACTTAATTCACACCATATTTTATCATCTAATACTTGTATCCCCAAATATCTAAACGATTTTAAAAAAGGAAAAAACTCCCCTTTATCCGTTACCCTCTGAGCAGAAAATTCAATAACATCGGGTTGCTGTTGAGAGATGATTGCAAATAATGTAGAAAAATAATTTTCCTGTAAAAAATCATCTGAATCAAGAAAGGCAAGATAGCTACCTTTTGCCTGTAAAATCCCTGTATTTCTTGCCCCACTTAACCCTTTATTTTCTTGACACACAATTCTAAACGTATTTTTAACAATATCACTTTGTTGGCTTAAAAAGTTTTCCACAATTTCCATGGAGCGATCTGGACTACCATCATCCACAATGATGACTTCAACGCCCTCAACAGGCAGTTGAACCGCAATACTTTTTAGGCATTGTTCAATATATTTTTCAACCTTATAGACAGGAATAATCAGACTGAGCTGCATAAAACTTACTCGGAACGGAAGCGTTGTAGATATGTGGCGGGCAGAATTATACGCTTATGCGTATCCAATATTATACTTTTTTTCTGTCTAACAAAAAAGTAGTTTAGAAGCGTCGTTGAAATCACCTCCGTAGCCAAAATTGAAAATATTGCACCATATAACCCATAAAAGTACACCGCAACCATCGTCACAACAATATTAAATACAACTAAAGTATTGGTTTTTTTCTGCAAAAAATCATAAGCGTTAAATTTTATCAAATACTTTTCTGCAACTGTTGAAAGACCCGAGAACAAACAGGCAAGCACCATAATACCTAGAATGTCATTGACTTGCTCAAACTCCACACCATATAGGGTTCGCACTACCCATTCACCAAACAACTCAAAAAAGCACCAAACAGCAGCCGAAATCACAATCACAACGACATTCAACTGTGCCACCATATTTTGATTTTTGTCAAAATCTTGCTCAGTATAAACTCGTGTCATAAATGAAGAAATCAATGCTGAAAGCACAAAATAATAGCTTGTTCCCAGAGTTGCGGCCACGGTATAAATTCCCAAATCATGTTGGGATTTCATTCCCAAAAATAATTGTGATGTTTTGGTAAAAATGGCAACTGACAAGGTATAAAGCACCATTTTTTTGCCAACACTCAGCATGTAATTTCGATATGTAGAAATCCGATGATTCACTTGCCCCAGTACAGCTTTACGCTTATTAAATATTCGTTTTCTTAATACATATGGAATCAATGTCAGCAAAATAATCGGTACACTTAACCATTCTATTGCCAATTCCAATTCAACAATTAAATAACGAAGAATCAAAGACACCAGCAACGCTGCGATATTACAAAATGTATTAATTTTAGACTGCAAAATCGCATTAAAATAAATACTATATGTATCACCATGTAATGAAAAATAAATGGCTATACATGATGCCAAAGAGAAAATAAAGGTCAGTGTATCAACATAAATACACAAATATATAATCAATAAGATTGATGCCAAAAAATAAACAATATCACGTATGATTTTTGTTGCTTCAATCAATCGAATCCCTAACCGAGGATTTTTACTGGTTTTTTGAAAAATAATATTATCAGAACCAAACATCGCAAGGGTTTGAATAATCGCAAATAGTGATCCAGCAAAAGCAAGTTTACCAAAATTCTCAGGCCCTATATATTTTGCCACAAATGATGTTACAAAAATAAGCCCAAAAATACCGACAATTTTCTCCACGATCATCCAGACAGAATTGGATAAAATACGCTTATCAAAAATACTCATTTTTCTAAAAACCTATAAATTTGAATCGCTCTTTCACCCAAAATCGCCACTTAGACAAGGCTGCGGCATCTTATCATAAATCTATTCAAAGGTGACGAATTCATATAGAATGGTCACAATTTTTTTCGTTTTAAAGTCTGTAATGAACCATCTAACCAAAGATAATATCTCCCCTAAGGAATTATTCTTTTTTCTATTATATCAATGGCATATAATCCTACCCTGCACATTATTAATGATTATT
>SSHE01000047.1 GCA_008017315.1 Acinetobacter sp. | reverse complement strand
GTCCATTTCCTTTTTTATGGTTTTCCCAAGCGGGCTTGCCATAAAGATTGACCCATTTTTCTTCTAAATTTTGGCGATGTTCAAAGGTAAAGCGTGAATGCAAAAGCCCGCAGTCTGCCCCTAGGTTTTTCGTGCGAGCAGCTAATTGCAAGTAACGCTCTTGAGCTTCTTTTACGGTATTTTCTAGCCACAATACTTGTTGGCCTTGTTCTGCGCGTTTTAAGGCTTCTTCAAGGGCTAAGTTTTCATCCTGAATAAGCTGTAGCTGAGTTAAGCTCGCCTTGGGTGGCGTAACTTCTCGCTCTATAACTTGCTCGGAATTTTTAGCCAAGGCTGTAATAAGTGGATAAGCCATGCTAGCAGTAGGCTTGCCAATAAGCGTTTGGCGACGCTTTTGACTTAGCGTGGCGCTTAACACAATCGCAGTGCAGTCTAATTCTTTTAATAATTTAATAAGCGCATCCATAATCGTGCCTGTGTAGGCATCGTAGGTGTGCACCTCATCTAAAATAACCACTTTGCCAGCTAAGCCAAAGGCACGCACAAATCCATGTTTTACATTCATAGCGGCCATTAAGGCTTGGTCTAGCGTACCCACAGCAAAAGGCGCAAGCAGGCCACGTTTTGATTGATTAAACCATGCTCCACCTGGGCGGCCCTCTTCGCCCATTTCGGTTTCCATAAGCCAAGCATTGGCATGCAGAAGTAGCGCTTTTTTATGCGGGCAGTTTTCCGCAAGAATCTGCGTTAAAAATGCGTTAAAACGGTCATAAATTTTGTTCGAGGTCAGCTGAGTGGGCAGCGCGAAATAAATACCACTGGCCAGCCCTTTTTCAAGAAGCTGATAGGCGGCGTATAAGGCAGCTTCTGTTTTGCCCAAGCCCATTGGAGCCTCTAATACATACACACCGGGCTTGGATGCCTGCTCAATCAGCTGGCTTTGTGCTTCACGTGGCGAAAAACCGAAAACCTGTTCAAAACTTAATCCTGTTTGAATTGTTGGTTTTATAAAACCCGCCTCATCAAGAGCTTGTTGGATTTTGGGTTGCCAGTCGTCATTAGGGTTATCAAAGTGCTGACCTGAGCCTATCCAGTCCGCCACTGAGGTTAAGCCTGCAATTAAGCGAGCTGTAGCGTAGCTGGCGACTTGTGGCCATTTTTCTTGTAAAGCATCTTCCAACGCTTCTACCAACTTTTTACGCTCGGATTGCCAGGCTTCGCCACCAAATTGTTCAGCCAAAGCGGTTTTTCCGCCTAAATTGGGCGCAAAGCCATGATGGCCGCCTAATATCTCGGCAATATATTCAGGCGCACCCAAAGCTTTGGCAGTCGCTTGGCTTACTCCCGCATGACCGCCCCACTGCTTTTCTAATTCAAAGTTAATATTTGGAAGCAATTCGAGCTTACATGCGTCATGCAGCTTGTTATAAAAATGCGTGCTGACTTTGCCTATGTCATGAGTTGCCGCTGTAAAGGCCGACCCTTGGGGAAATAAATGCGCAGCAGGCGAACGTTTAATAAGCTCTTTGGCTACTTCGCCTACGATTTGGCAGTGGTTAAATACCGTGCGCCCAAGTTGCTTATTCCCTGCCTTGTCTTCATAGGTTTTGGCGGGACATTGAACATAAGAGATAGCCCCAATATCTTTTGTTTTTTTTGGTTTTAACATCAATTTATCTTCCTTGACATACTTCCACCATTTTCGTTACTTTAACTGCCATTTTTTCTGTAATCAATTTTGTATTTTGTAACGACACACTCTAGCTTCACTTGCTTTCATATATTGTCCAATGTCCTTGATTTTAAACAATTCTAATATACCAATATAAAGGGGCAAATATTTGCCCCCTTATTCCACTCAAAAATTATCCACCAATTTTACGGTATTTTTGACGTTTAGCGGTTAAATCATCACCATCACGTTTACGGCGATATTCTTCAAACTCGTGATAATTTCCTGTGAAAAACTCAGGTGTTTCCGTTTCAAACGACAAGATATGTGTTGCAATACGGTCTAAGAACCAGCGGTCATGCGATACCACCATCACCGTACCTGGGAACACCAAAATGGCATCTTCAAGTGCACGTAAAGTTTCGATATCCAAGTCATTCGATGGTTCATCGAGTAAAATGACGTTTGCACCCATTTGCAGGATTTTCGCCAATTGTAAACGGTTACGTTCACCACCCGACAATTCACCGACACGCTTCTGTTGATCTTGACCTTTGAAGTTAAAGCGACCGATATAGGCACGTGAGGCAATTTCATAATCACCGATTTTTAAGATATCCAAACCGCCAGACACTTCTTCCCACACGGTTTTATTGTTATCTAAAGTATCACGAATCTGACCAACATAAGCGACTTTAACCGATTCACCCAGTACTACTGTACCTGTATCAGGCTGCTGTTCGCCCGTCATCATGCGAAACAGTGTGGTTTTACCCGCACCATTTGGCCCGACAATACCGACAATCGCTGTTGGTGGCACGGTAAAGGTCAAATCTTTATACAGCGTACGACCATCAAATGATTTGCTGATGCCTTCCACTTCAACAACCTTATTCCCTAGGCGTGGGCCTGGTGGAATATAAATTTCAGAGGTTTCGTTACGTTGTTGGAATTCACGTGAGTTAAGCTCTTCAAAACGCTCCATACGGGCTTTGTTTTTCTTTTGCTGACCTTTGGCATTGGAACGAACCCATTCCAGTTCTTTTTTCAAGGCTTTGGCAAAAGATTCCTCTTGCTTGTTTTCTTGCTCTAAACGGGCATTTTTCTGTTCAAGCCAAGAAGAATAGTTGCCTTGATAAGGAATACCCATGCCACGGTCAAGCTCAAGAATCCACTCTGCAACGTTATCTAAGAAATAACGGTCATGGGTAATCGCCACGATGGTGCCAGCAAAGTCTTTCAAGAATCGCTCTAACCACGATACCGATTCGGCATCTAAATGGTTGGTTGGTTCATCAAGTAGCAACATATCAGGTTTAGACAAAAGCAATCGACAAAGTGCCACACGACGACGCTCACCACCCGAAAGCAGTGTGACATCCGCATCCCAAGCAGGTAGGTTTAATGCAGCAGCAGCTTGATCCATTTGGTTGGCAAGGTTATGTGCATCCCAAGCATGGATAATCGCTTCTAATTTTTCTTGCTCTTTTGCCAAGGCATCAAAGTCAGCATCCTCAGCAGCATACTCTGCAAAGACTTCATCCAAACGAGCCAAAGCATCTAGTGGTTCACGCAAACCATCTTCGACATTGCCACGTACATCTTTGTTTGGGTCAAGTGGTGGCTCTTGCTCTAAATAACCGATTTTAATCCCAGGTTGTGCACGAGCTTCACCCGAAAAATCTTTATCCACACCCGCCATAATCCGCAGCAAGGTTGATTTACCTGCACCATTTAAACCCAGAACACCAATTTTTGCACCTGGAAAAAAGGATAAAGAAATATTCTTGAGAATTTCACGCTTGGGCGGAACGATTTTGGATACACGATTCATCGTGTAAATATATTGTGCCACGAAGGACTCCTAAAATAACAAAAATAACCACATACAAATGCCGAACATTATACGTCAAAATGCTAGATTAAGTTTAAACAATGCCCAAGAAAAGCCAGCAAAGTACAAAATTTTATTTTCTCAAAATTTCCCTACTACCGTTCGTCGGAAAATAACATGACTGAAACAATCGCTCATTTTCATCATCCTGCACTATGTATTTATTTTATTTATCCTTAGAGTAATAGCTCTAGGTTTTTTTAGAACATTTACTCTAAATTAATCGTTAATTTTCACATATTTACACTATAGACATTTCTATCTTTTTTGTTATGATATGCACATAAATTATACAGCGATATTGCATACAAAATTCAATCTCGCAGCAAAATAATCTGAGCAGATGCTCAACTTGATGAATGTAGGACGATACATCTATGAACGCAAAACTTCAAAAACTGTTCCAACAAAAAGTTAATGGCAAAACCATTTTGATCACAGGTGCATCCAGTGGCATTGGTTTGACTGTTGCCAAATCACTGGCAAAGTCTGGTGCACATGTTTTATTACTCGCTCGCAGCAGAGATACGCTTGAACAAGTCAAAGCTGAAATTGAAGCAGAAGGTGGCAAGGCTTCAGTTTTTCCTTGTGATTTAAATGATATGCAATCTATTGATAAAGTATCACAGGACATTTTGTCACAAATTCCCCAAATTGATATTTTGATTAATAATGCTGGACGCTCTATCCGCCGTGCCGTACACGAATCCGTTGATCGTTTCCACGATTTTGAACGTACCATGCAGCTTAATTATTTTGGTGCAGTGCGTTTGGTACTTAATTTGTTACCACACATGATTGCACGCAAAGATGGGCAGATTATCAATATTAGCTCAATCGGTGTATTGGCAAATGCAACCCGTTTTTCAGCTTATGTGGCATCTAAGGCAGCATTGGATGCGTTTAGCCGTTGTCTATCGGCAGAAGTCCATTCACATAAAATTGCCATTACGTCGGTTTATATGCCCTTGGTACGTACCCCGATGATTGCACCCACTAAAATCTATAAATATGTTCCGACTTTATCGCCAGAAGAAGCAGCAGATTTGATTGCTTATGCGATTGTGAAACGCCCGAAAAAAGTAGCGACCAATCTTGGACGGATTGCCTCGATTACCTATGCCATTGCTCCAGATGTGAATAATATTTTGATGTCGATTGGTTTTAATCTGTTCCCTAGTTCAACAGCTTCCATTGGTGAACAGGAAAAATTAACATTGGTACAACGTGCCTATGCTCGTCTGTTCCCAGGTGAACATTGGTAATCTCAATTTTTAAATCTACTTTCAAATGCTGTATATTCCAGTGGATATACGGCATTTTTTATCCACAACATTCAGCGACAAAAATTTTGTAAAGTCATATCCAATGATGAAAGTAATGCGATAGAATCGGCGTTTTTTGAACAATCGCAATTCAATGATGCGTCGATCTCTTCATCCCCTGCTTCTGCTACTATTTTTAATTGCACCTGCCCTATTGATCGGTGCTGTACTGGGCTATGCAGGCGATGTATCGGATGGTGTCCGTTTGGGCTATCTATCTTTACTTGGTTGCGTCACTTTTTATTTTGCGGTCAAACGGCAAAGCAAAATACTTTATACCGCTACCGTGCTGTGGTGGTTAATTTTCTGGATGGATGCACTGCTACGAACGTTAAGCTGGCTGATGTTTGACAGTGACCCTACCGCTTATTTTATTGTGCAGGCGATTGCCAATACTTCATTGGAAGAAAGTCTGGAATTTCTGCAAATTCATACCATTACAGCAATTTCGAGTAGTTTGGCATTATTCGGTATCAGCCTGATCTATTTTTATGTCCTATTTAAATATTTTCATTTGCAAAAATTTTAGGCATTTTGGCACGCACATTTCAGTCGTTATCTGCTGATTTTTCTCTGCGTCGGCATGGTTGTCTGCTATGCTATACGTCCTGCACGTGCATTATTTCCAGCCATTTACTGGACAAATTATTATCATCAAATTCAAAAATTTCAGGATAGTATTCAGCAACATCAACAGTTACATACAGCGTGGCAGCACAAAGCTTCAACCCAACTGGCTTTAGCCCCAGATTTTCAGGCACAGCAAACCCATGTCCTGATTCTTTCCGAGAGTATCACCAGTTTAAATCTTGGTGTTTGTGGCTATCCACGCAATACTACACCTGAATTGGCAAAACATCTCAATGAATTACAGGTCTTTTGTCAGGCTTATTCACCGTATTCTTCAACCATTAATTCACTCAAAGCCAATTTGACCGATAGTTCCATCCTTCATCCCAATGAAGAACCTCATGAAAGCTTATTAAGCTATGCCAAAGCTGCGGGATTTCGCATTTATTGGCTGAGTAATCAGGATGATAGCTATATTTCATCCCTATTTGGTTCGCTTGCAGATCACACCATTTATCACAATAAACGCTCAGGGCGTAGTAGCAGTGCGTTGGATGAAGAATTATTACCCTACTATCTCAAAGCCCTCAATGACTCTTATCCGAAAAAACTGATTATTTTACATTTTATTGGTGCACATCCCAATTATGCCAATCGTTATCCTGAACAATTTGAACAATTCAAAGAAGGAAATGGCGATGCCGTAGAACACGATTTGGAACAACGCAACATTGGGTTGTGGGTACAGCTAAAACGCAATGAATATGACAATGCGATTTTGTATCAGGATGCGTTGATTACACAATTTTTAACTGCACTGAAACAACATGTAGCGACAGGACAACGCTCATTTACCTATATTTCTGATCACGGTAATGAGGTCGGGCATGAAATCGATTATGCTGGACATAGCCCCAATACCAAAGCAGGTTATCAAGTCCCTGTTATTCTGTGGTCTAACGACGGTAAACCACGGCAAATGGGGGTAAATTCGAGTAAAATTCTCGATACTGCGGACTTGGATACCAACCTGATGCACTTGATGCGAATTCGAGATAAAACCGATACGCCACACGCATTTTGGTTGGATAAAGATTATCAATTTCAACCCAATGCGGCTTTTCCCTACTGGAAAAAGAAAAAATCACCATAATGTTATGGTGATTTGAGCATAAGACGAAAGACCAGTTTAACGTTTAAACTTTTTCTCAGCCTTTTTAAACTTCTGTACATAACGACGACGGCGTGCCACGGTACGTTCATCTTGCTGAGATTTACGTCCTTCAAATGGATTGTCCGAAGTTTTAAAGTCAATCCGTACAGGTGTACCTTCCAAACGATAAACTTTACGGAATACATTTTCCAAATAACGACGATAATCGGCTGGGGTTTTATCGACTTTATTACCATGAATGACAATCGTTGGTGGATTTTGTCCACCCATGTGAGCATAACGCATCTTGATACGGCGACCTTGTACACTTGGTGGCTGATGTTGTTCGGTTGCGTCATTCAAAATTTGTGTAAGTTTGGCTGGTGTCACCTTCAGGTTGGCAGAGTCATAAGCACGATGAATCGACGGATATAAATCACCCACCCCTGTACCATGCAATGCCGAAATCAAATGAATTTTTGCCCATGGGATAAAGTCAAAACGGCGTTCGATGTCCATTTTCACCTGATTACGGTCATAATCACTCATACCATCCCATTTATTAATGGCAATGACCATTGCTCGCCCTGCTTCCAGTGCATAGCCAATCAAGTGCAAATCTTGCTCAACAATCCCTTCACGGGCATCAATGACCACCACCACCACATGGGCATCTTTAATGGCTTGTAAGGTTTTGACAATCGAGAATTTCTCAATCGTTTCATCCACTTTACCTTTGCGACGCACCCCTGCAGTATCAATCAGAGTGTATTGGCGTTCATTGCGTTCAAATGGGATATAAATCGAATCTCGTGTCGTGCCTGGCATGTCAAATACCACCACACGCTCTTCACCCAGCAGACGATTGACCAAAGTTGATTTTCCAACATTAGGGCGGCCAATCATTGCCAAACGTAAACCTGTCTGTTTGTCATGCTCTTCTGGGTTTTCGTCTTCGGGAATATCTGCCAGAATTTCTTCCAGCATTTGTGCTACGCCACGCCCATGACTGGCAGCCACATGAATCGGCTCACCCAAACCCAGTTTAAAAAACTCGGCAACAGCAGCCTCGGCATGTACCCCATCCACTTTGTTGGCGACTAAAAAGACTTTTTTTCCCAGCGTCCGCAGTTCTCGAGCAATTTGTTCATCCGATGCCAATAAACCTGCACGTGCATCGACTACAAATAGGACAATATCCGCTTCATGAATCGCTGTCTTGGATTGTTCTGCCATATAAGCATCAATCCCAAGCTCACTTTCACCAATTCCACCTGTATCGACCACGATAAAGGACTTATTCTGATAACTGGCATCACCATATTTACGGTCACGCGTAAGACCTGCAAAATCGGCAACAAGTGCATCACGACTTTTGGTAATCTGATTAAACAGCGTTGATTTTCCAACGTTCGGTCGCCCGATTAACGCAATAACTGGTTTCATAAAATATCTTTAATGTGCTCTTTTAAAATTAGCGGTTTTGCCAAACGCTAAATTGCCCTTTGCTTGTGGCAACATACAGTAGATTGTCTTCTACTCGCAAAGTTCGTACACCACCAGAAACCTTTTCACGCCCAGTGATACGACCTGTTGTCGGATCAATCACATGTAAAACGCCCTGATAATCACCCACTACCAATACTTGTCCGAATATCATAGGATTACTCAGCGTGCGATAGGCAAGCTCATCATTTTCCCATAATTTCCGACCATTGTACAAATCATACGCGACCAAATGACCATTGGCATTGGCAACATAGACCGCCTGATTATCCACGGCTGGACTTTTCAGACTACTGGCATTTTCCGACCATAAAACTTTTTGGTTACTCACATCCAATACAGTGACCTGCCCCTGATAGCTGACACTAATCATTTTTGAGCCAATCACCACAGGTGCACCATCTATATCAACCAAACGTCGAATATCACCACGCCCATCATTCACCGCGACTCGACGTTGCCAGCGTGATGCACCCGTAATGATATCCAGTGCATAGACATAGGCATTAGATGCAGCAATGGCAACCGTACGTTCATCAATCACCGATGGCGCAGCATAACCACGCACCCCAAATGACGTATCTGGAATTCTAAATGTCCAAATCAGTTGTCCACTATGCACATCATGGGCATACACTGTACCATCATTGGCAATCGTGACCACACGCCCTTGTTGAATCAACGATGGGCTCAATACCGAAGCAATCAATTGTTGTTGCCAAAGCAGCTGACCTGTTTTGGCATCTAGTGCAAACAATTGCCCTTTTTGGTTCGCAACGATTGCCACACCCTCGGCAACCGATACACCTGCACTGAGTGTTTTTGCAGGACGTGCTTTCCACAGTTTACTTTTCCCATTAAATGCAATCACTTCACCATCAGGGTCAATGCTGTAGTACACACCATCATGTTGATCGAGTTGATAATGCAAAGCCTCATCTTTGGGACTAGAAGATACACTGGTCGAAAATACCTGTTGCAAACCCTGCGTCACCTGAATTTTTGGTAATGGATTTGGTTTAGGCTGTTCAACCTTGATACCACCTTTACTCGAACAGCCAACAAGTGCAAGCGACAAGATAGCAAGTGCAAAGGGAACTTTTACAATATTTTTCATCGGTTATGACCCATCTGCATGAGGTTGAAGAGCTGGCTGGGTTGGGGTATGAATTGGACTATCCACTTTGGGATCTGCAACCAACACGCCTAAATTTGCCAGTTTAATCTGTAATAACTCACGTGCCTGTTCACGTTTAACCAGCTCATCCCATGCGTGTTGATAGGCTTTTTTTGCGGCTTCAACATCATTTTTTGCCACATAAATATCACCTTTTGCTTCCTCAACGGATGGCGTAAAGCCCACAACCTGAATATTATTCAAGATTTTTAACGCATCATCCAATTTGTTTTGTTCAACCAATGTCTGTGCAAGATGCAGTTTTACAATCGCTTTTAAGCCGTCATCATCCACTTTACTATTGCTTGCCTGTGTCAGTACTTTATGGGCAGTTGCATAGTCTTTTTGATCAAATGCCAATTTTGCCAATAATAGCTGTGCCTGTACCGCCTGTGCACTATCGGGATTTTCCGATACAATGGCATTGGCTACAGTGCTAAATTTTTGATATGTCGCTTTATCCTGACTGGCAGTATTGACCTGATTGAGTAAATTTTGATATTGCACTGTCAAATTGCTGGATTTAATCTGCTGATTTTTATGCCACCATTCCCAAGCAAAAAATACACAAAGTGCCAACAACACGCCAATGAGCATCGGCGAACCATAGCGTTTGATAAAACTCTTGAGCTGTTCCTTTTGTTCGTCATCAGTCATTGCAGTCATCAATATGTCCTTAATTTAACTTTCATTCTCAATTTATAGTGCAACAATATGCTGATACAGCACTTCTGCCAACTCGGCAATCGCGATCTGCTGTTGCTCAGCATTACGCAAATTTTTCACTAATACTTGCTGTGCTTCCCATTCTCGCTCACCCAGAATAATCGCAAATATTGCCCCAGACTGGTCGGCTTTTTTCATTTGGCTTTTCATACTACCCTGTGAACCTGTTTTTAAACGAATCACTTGGTTCTTGTGTTCAAACTGGTCACGCAGTTGCTCTGCCAAAATCATTGCTCGCCCCTGATACGCAGGTTCAGCCAACAAAAATACATCACAATCACTAACACTTTCTGCAAGTTGCTGCTCAAGTAACAGAAGCAAGCGTTCCATACCCATGGCAAAACCAACCGCAGGTACCGATTGATCGGCTTTACCTTTTAACTGTCCGACCAAACCATCATAACGCCCACCTGCACAGACTGTACCTTGTGAACCAAGATGTGTCGTTGTCCATTCAAAAACGGTTTTATTGTAATAATCCAGTCCACGTACCAGCTTCTGATTAATCACAAATTTGATACCAGCATCGGTTAAATATTGCTGTAATTGCTCAAAATGCTGCACACTTTCTGCTTGCAAAAAATCATGTAATTTTGGAGCATGTTCCAAAATCTTTTGTGTGCTTTCAATTTTAGAATCCAAAATACGCAATGGATTGGTACTCAACCGACGCTGTGAATCTTCATCCAGTGCATCTTTATGCTGATTTAAAAATGTGACCAATGCCGCACGATATTCCGCACGCTCATCACTTTCACCTAGACTATTGAGTTCAAGCTGTACCTTATCCGCTACGCCCATACGCTGCCAAAGACGTGCCGTCATCAAAATTAATTCTGCATCCATATCTGGCGTTGCGACCCCAAAAGTTTCTACCCCAAATTGATGAAATTGGCGATAACGTCCTTTTTGCGGTTTTTCATAACGGAACATCGCACCCATATACCACACTCGAGGCGTTGCCCCACGCAGCAGATTATGCTCTAGCATGGCACGCACACAACCTGCCGTACCTTCTGGACGCAAAGTTAAAGATTCTGGTGGTTGTCCCTTATCGAAAAAAGTGTACATTTCCTTTTCGACAATATCTGTGGCATCGCCAATAGAGCGTTTGAATAAATGGGTCTGCTCTACAATTGGCAGACGAATCTGCTGATAGCCATAGGCATCCATCAACGCTGACAAATGGCTTTCCAAACGTCGCCATGCTGGACTTTGCTGTGGCAAAATATCGTTAAAACCTTTAATCGCAGTAATTGAACTCATAACCTACTCAGAACTTGTACGTATAATTTCTTTAGACTTGGCTTCTTCAAGTACAGCAACACGCTGACGAACCATGGCTTCAATTTCATCAACCAGCCTATCGGTATCAATCAAATGGCTTTTTTCACCATTCAAATAGACCAATGAGCGTGGACTTGCTCCCACTACCCCAATATCAGCCTCTTTTGCTTCACCAGGCCCATTGACCTTGCAACCAATCACCGACACATCCATGGGCGTACGGATACCTTCCAACCGTTCTTCTAACCGTTGCATCACTTGAATCACATTAAATTCCTGACGTGAACAACTCGGACAAGCAATAAAATTGATACCATTGGAACGCAAACCTAAGGATTTTAAAATATCAAAACCGATTTTGACTTCATCCTCAGGTTCGGCAGCCAGTGAAATCCGCATGGTATCGCCAATGCCTTCCATCAACAAACCACCCAATGCAATCGCCGATTTCACCGTACCTGTACGATAAATACCTGCTTCAGTCACACCCAAATGTAATGGGTTATCAATTTGTTTGGACAACAAGCGATACGCATCCATGGTCAAAAACACATTGGACGCTTTGACACTAATTTTAAACTCATGAAAATTTAAACGGTCTAAAATATCAATATGGCGTAATGCCGACTCCAATAAGGCTTCCCCTGTCGGTTCACCATATTTTTTCTGTAAATCTTTTTCCAGCGAACCTGCATTGACCCCGATACGCATGGAAATATCATGGTGACGAGCGGCTGCAACGACTTCACGGATTTTGTCTTCTGAGCCAATATTCCCAGGATTAATGCGTAAACAATCTGCACCATAATCCGCTACAGCCAAGGCAATTTTATAATCAAAATGAATATCCGCCACCAAAGGTACATTCACTTGTTTACGAATTTTGCCAAAAGCTTCCGCCGCCTGCATGGAGGGGACAGATACACGAACAATGTCCGCACCAGCATCGGCACAACGCTGAATTTGTGCCACCGTCGCCTCAACATCACAGGTTTCGGTATTGGTCATAGTCTGCACGCTAATCGGTGCATCTCCGCCCACATACACCGAACCAACACGAATTTTACGTGTCGGACGACGTTGAATTGGATTGTGCATCATAATGATTGACCTGTCATGATAAGCAAATTAAGGCGATAGTCTAAAATCAGCCGAACCATTAGCATGGGTAAAACGTGCCAATGCAATCTCTTCCTGATTCAGTGTTAGGCGAATTGCACTCGCATCATCCAAACGAATACTAAAAGGTGCTTGTCCTTGTAGTGTGAGGCTGTCGCTCTGGCGACCCTGTGCCAAGGTTTTGCCTGTAGAATCAACAATCATCACCGAAGTCGGACGACTAAAGGTCAGCTGCAATTGATCACCAGAAGTCACCGCTGCCCCTGCATTCATAGGCAGAATCTCCACCGCTTGCCCATTGGGTACATCTGTAGGCAATACTTCGGTCACGGTTTTCTGATTCAACCAGCCGCTCACACCTGCCCAAGCCGCCCAGACCAGAACAGCCAACAGTACAAGCCATAACAGGCGTTTTAACCACTTATTCATGCCTTGCCGACCACTACGTGACAAACGCCCCATCATTTGAATCGGTGAATCTTTCAGCACATGCGTTGAGGTTAGACCTGTATCATTGCTATAAATTTCATCAAAACGATGAATCAACGCTGTCGCATCAACATGCAAAAACTTGGCATAAGCACGATAGTAGCCTTTGATAAAAGGGGCTTCAGGCAAAGCATTGTAATCATCTTTTTCCAATGCCATCAGTTGCTTTTCTGGAATTTTCAATTCCTGTGCAATATCAGACAATTCTTTTTTCTGAGACATACGAATCTGACGCAAGTACTCACCAGGACGCTGTGAATTGCCCAGCCCACTCACTGTTTGTGTTGTGGTAGATTTCGGATGATTTTGGTTTATTTCCATACCGCCTCAGAACTCTGTTGTAACTGCAAATATCGTTTGTATTCAGGACTATCGGGGAATTGGGCACGAAGTTGATTAATCAATACTTTCATCCCAATGTCATCATGTCTGGCACGTGCCAAACGCACACCAATCCAAAGTGCACGTGCACCTTGATTACTCTGCCCAGTATAACGGACATAGTCTTCATACATCTGTCCTGCCAATGTAAATTTTTCCTGCATATACAGCAGCTCTGCCAATTCGATACGTGCAATCACCGCATCACGATTGATTTGCAGTGCCTGCATAAACGCATGTTCTGCCTTGGCAGTATCATTTAATTTCAGATAAGTACGCCCGAGATTTTCCAGTGCAGCATAGCGTTGCTCATACCCCAATGTCACACTTGCAATCTGAAATTGTTCAACCGCATCTTGGTAACGTTCCAGTTGAAATAGATAAGTACCGTAATTATTCCGCACCTGTGCAGCTTTATTATCCAGTGCAACAGCACGCTTAAAATAATCTTCAGCTTTTTTTAGATTGCTTGGACTACCTTCTTTTTGTAACAATACGCCCATCATCAAATTGGCATCAACTGAACGAGAGTCGATGCTCAACGCTTGATCCAGTTCATTTTTTGCCTTATCCAAATCATTGGTACGAATATATTCAGCAGCCAATTGCGTCCGCAACTTGGCCGCCCTATCAGGGTTTTTCTCACCCAAAGTCGAAGTTGAACTGGTGGTCTGGCATGCTGCCACACCCATCATCATACTGGTCAAAAGTATCATTCGACTAAAATGTGTAAACTTCATTTCATCTACCCCTTTGTCTTAATCGCCTTGTGTTCTCAGAATTTCACCATGCTGCGTAGCGACTTTTTTCTTCCAACGTTCAGCACGACGTGTTCTATCCGCCACTTGCCCGATCAATTGACCACATGCCGCATCAATATCGTCACCACGAGTCTGACGAATGGTACAGACAAAACCAGCATCTGACAAAGTTTTTTGAAATGCCATAATCCGATTACGACTAGAACGTGCATACGGTGCATGTGGAAATGGATTAAATGGAATCAGGTTAATCTTACTGGGTAATTTTTTCAGTAATTTTAATAATTGTTGTGCATGTTCAGGTTGGTCATTTACACCATCCAGCATGACATATTCTACCGTCACATGACGACGCTGGCTATCACCACCATTTTTCACCAGATAACGCTGACATGCTGCAATCAACTGTTCTAGTGGATATTTTTTATTAATGGGTACAAGTTCATCACGCAAGGCATCATTGGGTGCATGTAACGAAATGGCGAGAGCCACATCCATCGTATCCGCCAATTTATCAATCATCGGCACAACACCAGAAGTCGACAAAGTCACCCGACGCTTGGACATTCCATAAGCAAAATCGTCTAACATCAAAGACATAGACGCAACCACAGGATCAAAATTCAGTAAGGGCTCACCCATACCCATCATCACCACATTGGTCACGGTACGTGTGCGTTCGGCAATTGGCACATCTTCCATATAGGACTGATTCGCCACCCAAAGCTGCCCAATAATCTCAGCTGGAGTTAAATCTCGCTGAAAACCTTGTTTCCCAGTAGAGCAAAATGAACAGTCCAAAGCACAACCGACTTGTGATGAAATACATAAGGTTTTACGTGCACCTGTTTTATCATCGGCAGGAATCAATACCGTTTCAACCAAAGAACCAGCACCGTCACCGACCCGAAACACCCATTTACGTGTGCCGTCTTTGGAGTAATGGCGATGTACCACTTCTGGTGCAGTAATTTCGGCAATTTCAGCCAACTTTGTACGCAATTTACCCGAAATATTGCTCATTTGCTCAAAATCAGTCACCCCAAATTGATGAATCCATTTCATCACCTGACCTGCACGAAATTTTTTCTCACCTAATTGTTCAAAGAATTGCTCCAATGCTGGACGTGTCATGCCCAACAAATTTACTTTGTCCTTCGCCTGTTCTGGTGTCGGGGTACGAGTGGAAGCATTCATGTACAAACCTATGTCAAGATAACAACGTGCAAAAGCAAAAATTATATACGCTATTGTAAAAAGTAAACAGCAAGAACAACAAAAAGCCAAAGAAGTATGAGTACCTGTCAAACATTCATTTCTATATTATCGAATGCTCAACAGCCCCTGACACTTCCTTGGCTGGGTATTCTCGCTAAAAATTAGCGTGTACGTACTGCAATTTCGTCCGCATTAAAGAAATATGCAATTTCACGTTCCGCAGACGCAACTGAGTCAGAACCGTGTGCTGCATTTTCATCAATGCTCACCGCAAAGTCTGCACGGATTGTACCAGCAGCAGCTTCTTTTGGATTAGTTGCACCCAAAATGTCACGGTGTGCAAGTACTGCATTTTCGCCTTCAAGTACAGAAACCACCACTGGGCCTGAAGTCATGAACGCAACGAGGTCTGCAAAGAAACCACGTTCTTTATGCTCAGCATAGAAACCTTCTGCATCCGCTTGTGATAGTTGTTTGTATTTGATTGCAACTGGTTTTAAACCTGCTTTTTCAAAACGTGCAATGATGTCACCGATGTGGTTTTTGCCGACTGCATCTGGTTTGATAATCGATAAAGTACGTTCAATCGCCATGGTTGGCTCTCCTGAATGAAATGTAAGTGAAAAAAAATTTGCCGTATTATATACTGCACACTCTATAAGATATAGATTTTTTTTCGCTAACGTGCCTCATCTATCCACGCCATCTGTATGGCTTCCAATATTCCTTCCGTCGATTTGGTTGGGTCATCGGCAAAATCAGGCAATGCACAGACCCACGCATGTAAATCGGTAAAACGAATCCACTGCGGATCAACATCAGGATGAGCTTCCAATAATTCTATGGCAATATCAAGCGAATCTGTCCAGCGTAAAGGCATTATCATTATCCTTGAACTAAGATGTTTGCAACTTTAACACAAGTCTAGCCAAACGTTCACCCTGTACGATACACAAGCGTTTTTCATCTTGCGATAAATCCTGCTCATGGCGTGTACCACTGACATGACTGACACCATAAGGTGTCCCCCCTGTTTTGGTATTGGACAAGGCGGGTTCTGCATTGGTCAGTCCCATGATCAACATTCCATGATGCAGCAGTGGGAGATACATGGTTAATAATGTCGATTCTTGCCCACCGTGCATCGAACCCGAAGCGGTAAAAACACAGGCAGGCTTATCCTGTAATGCACCATTGAGCCAAAGACTCGTGGTCTGATCTAAAAAATATTTCATTTGAGATGCCATATTACCAAAACGAGTAGGGCTACCCAATGCCAGACCAGCACAATACTGCACATCATCCAAACTACAATACAATTCTCCCTCATCAGGAATACTCGGCTCTGCCTGTTGTATTGCAGGATAAATTTCTGGCACGGTACGAATCTTCACTGCACATCCTGCATTTTGTATGCCTTGTGCAATCAAATGTGCCATTTTTCGTGTACTGCCATATTTGCTGTAATATAAAACCAAAATATAAGGTTGCATACTGTTTCAAAATTTACTGATAGACTGAAGCGATATGATACGTAATTTTGACCATAACTGTTAGCGTGAAATCTGCTGAAAAAAATGCTTTGCACCATGCAACACCGAATTGGAATCAATCAATATGCTGGAAAAAATAAAAACTTCTCCACTATGGCAACGACAATGGGTACAGTTCATCATGTTTGTATTTCGTCGTTTCGAAGCTGATCGCTGCCGTGAAATGTCAAGCTCCCTGACTTATACCACGCTTTTTGCTGTTGTACCGATGCTGACTGTTTTCTTGGTGATCATCTCCTCTATCAATGCCCTAGCACCTGCACGCCAACAATTACAGACTTGGATTTATAGTAATTTTTTGCCCAAAAGCAGTATTGCCTTTGATAAAGCATTGGATGCTTTTACCGAAAAATCCAGCAATCTCACTATTATCGGGATTTTATTTCTATTTTTGACCACTGTGCTGATGCTTTCAAGTATCGAAGAATCCTTTAATCGCATTTGGCGAGTGCGTAAATCTCGTGGTGGTATCATGGGTTTTATGCGTTACTGGACGATTATTTCCCTAGGCCCAATTGTACTTGGTACTGCCTTTGCATTGTCGTCCACAGTCACCTCCATGCACCTACTCAAAAACACCTTGGGTGGCTATGAGTTGAATTTTACTTTCTTGCTATCTTTTTCCTCTTTTACACTGACCTGTCTAGGCATTAGCTTGTTGTACTGGACTATCCCTAATCGAAGTATTCCGCTACGTTCGGCGTGTATCGCTGGTGTATTTAGTGGTACGATTTTTATTCTCATCAAACAGTTTTTTGGTTTTGTGATGAGTAATTTTACCAGCTATCAATTGGTTTATGGTGCATTTGCTGCCATACCAATTTTTTTATTATGGATCTATACCTCGTGGAATATTATTTTATTGGGTGTTGAAATCAGTTATGGCATTACCGCTTTTCATTCAAAAAGTGCCATCAAACGTCATCCGATCATTATGATGTTAGATATCTTGCAATTATTTTATCAAAAACAACTGATTGGACAAACCGTATCAGACAAAGAAGCCTTGGATATTCTGGGACGTAGTGAGATTGGACGCTGGGCATATTATGTAGAATTACTGGAAAAACAAAAACTCATCGCTGAAACCGATCACAATGAATACGTCTTAATTCGCAATTTAAACCATGTGAATTTGTGGGACTTTATCATCAGTATGCCTTTTGCTTTGCCACATCGTCAAGATTTGGGCAATGTCCATCCAGACGATACTTGGATGCAAGTGCTCGGCCCTCGCCTTGCCGATGCGGATGATTATCTCTCTAGCAAACTCGCTATTCCATTGGCAAAGATTTTTGAGGGGTAATCTGTAATGGTTGAATAAAACTAGACCACTACAGTTACTCATTCTGCTGATTTTGCTGCGACAAAGGCTTGGATTGGCTTACTTGTGGGGTTAGTGGTGGCGTGCATTTTACTGGTGGGACGACTATGGATGATGAATAAGTGTCTGTCTTGTTCTGTTTAAATTGCATCAATGCTTTGCGTACTTGTTGAGCAACAGAATACGCCAAATTTACAGGCACGGCATTACCAATTTGTTTATATTGATTGGTCATACTGCCCATAAATTGCCAATGATCGGGAAATGTCTGTATTCTGGCATATTCTCGAACAGTCAAAGGGCGAGTTTCTTCAGGATGACAGCGTTCTGTTTGATTTTGTGCAGGCGAACAGGTTAAAGTTAAACTGGGTTCATCCCAAGATAATCGTCTTGCCATACCTGTTTTTCCGCCCCCAAGAAAATAGCTTTTTTTCATATATTCTCGTTGAATCGCATCGGGTAAATCTCGCCAATATCCCCCTGCTGGTACTAAATCTAAAACTGCTTTTTTCTTGGCTGGATAAATTTGTCCTTCTGATTTTGGTACATCAGTATCATATAATCGACCTGCAAACATCGCATCTCGCATGGTATAAATTTCCGCACTTGGCTGTGGATATTCAAACG
>SSHE01000078.1 GCA_008017315.1 Acinetobacter sp. | reverse complement strand
GGCGTAGGAAGAGTAAAACGCGCATCCTTCATGTGATGGCTATAGGTGGTTTCGTCTTCCGCACCTAAGTTTATAATGATAGGAAAAACTTCATTAGCAACCGTGTTATACAGCGTTGCAGCGTCACCTAAAGTCACAAACTTCGACCAACGAAGATGATCTTGCTCTGACGTGAAAATAGGATGCTCAACTTCTCTTTTTAAACGGTTGGCTTTCTTTTCTTTTGCAATCTGAATTTCATCAAGGCGGCGAATAAACAGCAAATAAGTCATTTGCTCCATGACTTCTAGAGGATTGGAAATACCACCACTCCAGAACGCATTCCAAATCTGGTCAATTTTGCTTTTAATGTCGCCTGTTATCATTGCGTGAACTCTATGTTTTGCAGCTTTGTGCCACAATATACCCGATTTTAGCATCAGGCGAATATCTAAGATGATACCATCGCTACATACCAAATTCGAAAAATTCACCTATTGCATCATTTGCGGATTTTTTTTGACAAATTTTTTCCTACAACCATCATACTACAATTTTCTATCACTATATTTCCACAAGACCACAACACGATTTTATGGCACAATAATACACTTTAAATGATTTGACCCCACTTTATCGCTTATGAAGCTGCTCCGCTTGCATGCACTTAGCCCTCACCAACAGATTCCTCCGACCGCCGTCACGATTGGGAATTTTGATGGCATTCATTTGGGTCATCAGGCGATGATTGCACAGCTTAAACACGTTGCAGCCTCACAACAACTTAAAAGTTTGGTGATGATTTTTGAACCGCAACCACTCGAATTTTTTAAGGGCAGTGATGCACCGCCACGGATTACCTCTTTACGTGAAAAAATCGAATTATTAGCCCAACTTGGCGTGGATTATGTTGCCGTTGCCAAATTTGATGATGCCTTTCGTGGTATGAGTGCAACGGATTTTGCCGATTTGCTCAGACAACAACTCAATGCTCAAAGCCTAGTGTTGGGGGATGATTTTCATTTTGGCAAAAATCGCAGTGGCGATAGTACATTTTTACGCCAATATGGCTTTGATGTGATCAATCTGGATACCGTCAGCCTTGATGCCGAGCGGATTAGTTCGACTCGCATCCGTGACGTGTTACAACAGGGTGATTTACAGCTTGCAGCCCAATTATTAGGGCGACCGTATAGCATTACTGGGCGCGTATTATATGGCGACCAAATTGGACGCACGTTGGATTTTCCAACCATTAATGTGGCTTTGCATCGTCATAAACCGTGTTTAAATGGCATTTATGCTGTGGATGTCCAGTGTCTGGAGCAAGATTTATCCGTGCAAATTCTTGCTAAAAATCCAACAAAAACAGGGATTGCTGGCTATACCTCAACCAGTTTGTTTGGGGCGGGTCATGTTGGTGTCCGCCCTGCGATCCAACAAAATCAACCCGAATGGCGATTAGAAGTACATTTTCCTGATGTTTCTGCTAATCTGTATGGTTTATTGATGCGTGTGACTTTTTTACACTATTTACATGGTGAAAAAAATTATCCATCACTGGATGCCTTAAAAGATGGCATTGCCGATGATGTGCTGCAATTACGCCAATATCGGCAAGATACCCCAAAATTTCCGTTTCATTTCAATTAAAAACTACTGTCAGCTTTGGCTGATTACACTGGAAGATGACGCATGAGCGAGAAGCAAACTCCTGAAAATGCAGTGGATTATAAAGCCACGCTGAACCTACCTGATACAGACTTTGCCATGAAAGCCAATTTGGCTGTGCGTGAAGCAAAATGGTTAGAAGACTGGTATGCCGACAACATTTATCAGCAGATTCGTGCGTCACGCATCGGAAAACCCAAATATATTCTGCATGATGGCCCACCGTATGCCAATGGTGCGATTCATCTTGGTCATGCGGTCAATAAAGTGCTCAAAGACATCATTGTCAAAAGTCGCACCTTAAATGGGATGGATGCGCCTTATGTCCCTGGTTGGGATTGTCATGGTTTACCGATTGAACTCAAAGTCGAAGAAAAAATCGGTAAGGTTGGGGTAAAAGTCGATGCGGCTACATTCCGTAAGGCTTGCCGTGAATATGCGTTAAGCCAAATTGAGTTGCAGAAAAAAGATTTTAAACGCTTAGGCGTGTTTGGCGATTGGGATAATCCCTATTTGACCATGAACTTTAAGCAAGAAGCGGATATTGTTCGTTCTGTGGCAGCAATTCAAAAAAATGGGCATATTCAACCTGGTTTAAAACCTGTCAATTGGTGCTTAGATTGTGGTTCTGCCCTTGCCGAAGCAGAAGTCGAATATGAAGATAAAAAATCTGATGCGGTTGATGTGGGTTTTGGTGTCGTCGATTTGGCTGATTTATCGGCACGTCTGGGCGTAAGCGTGACAGATCCAACCGATATTGTCATCTGGACAACCACGCCTTGGACATTGCCTGCCAACCAAGCGGTTGCTTTACATGCCGAGATTGCATACCAATTGGTACAAGTTCAAGCAGAACACGGCACACAAAACCTGATTTTGGCGAAAGACCTCGTGGCTTCCGCTTGCGAACGCTACAAACTGGAAAATCCTGTGCTACTTGCCGATTTTACAGGCGAGACACTGGAAAAACTCAGCTTACAACATCCTTTGATTGCTGAGCGTCAAGTGCCTGTGATTTTGGGTGAGCATGTTACTGCGGACAGTGGTACAGGTGCAGTACATACCGCCCCTGGGCATGGTGTGGACGATTATAAAGTCGGTTTGCAATATGGTTTGAAGGTCGATAATCCTGTCGGTGGCAATGGCGTATATTTGCCGACTGCCCCGATTTTTGCAGGCGAACATATTTATAAAGCCAATCCGCAAATTATTGCCAGCCTAGCAGCCACCCATAAACTTTGGGCACATCAACCTTTACAACATAGCTATCCGCATTGTTGGCGGCATAAAACCCCGATTATTTTCCGTGCCACACCACAATGGTTTATTAGCATGGAACTACAAGGATTACGTGAAACTGCTTTAAACGAAATTGAACACAATATCGAGTTTATCCCCGATTGGGGTAAAAACCGTATGCAATCTATGGTCGAAGGTCGTCCAGACTGGTGTATTTCTCGTCAGCGTACTTGGGGCGTACCGATTGCATTTTTTGTGCATAAAGACAGCAATGAACTACATCCACGTACCCCAGAACTGATTGAACAAGTCGCAAAACTGATTGAACAAGAAGGCATTGACGCATGGTTTAACCGTGAAGCCAAAGACTTTTTGCCTGCGGATGAAGCTGAACAATACAACTGTGTACGAGATACACTAGACGTATGGTTTGATTCAGGGACAACCCATTATGCAGTGCTTGAGCAACGAGAAGAACTACATAGCCCTGCCGATTTATACCTTGAGGGTTCTGATCAACATCGTGGCTGGTTTCAGACTTCTTTGCTTGCCAGTGTGGGGATTCATGGGCGTGCACCGTATAAAGCCTTGCTCACACATGGTTTTACCGTGGATGAAAATGGACGTAAATTATCCAAATCTCTAGGCAATTATATTCCACTAGAAGAAATCATTAAGCAGCTTGGGGCGGATGGTTTACGGTTATATGTGGCTTCCAGTGATTATCGTTATGAAATTGCCGCATCAAAAGAAATCTTTAACCGTGTATCGGATAGCTATCGTCGGATTCGTAATACCTTACGTTTCTTATTGGCGAACTTAAATGGCTTTCAACCCAGCCGTGATGCGTTGCCTGTCAATGAATTAATTGCCTTGGATAAATATATCCTGCAACGTGCCAATGAGGTACAAAATAGCATCCGTAAAGCCTACGATGAGATGAATTTCCATGTGGTATGTAGCACTTTAACCCAATTCTGTATCAATGACTTGGGTGGTTTTTACCTCGATATTATCAAAGATCGCCAATACACCACCAAAGCAGATTCTCAAGCACGTCGTTCGGCACAAACCGCTTTATATCATATTGTACAAGCCTTTGTACGCTGGATGAGCCCGATTCTGAGCTTTACCGCACAAGAGGCATGGCAGCAAATTCCCGAACAGTCTGAAAAATATATCTTTACCACTGAATGGTATGATGCACCTGTCGCAACCACAGAAAATCTACTCTCAGAAGCAGATTGGCACACCCTGATTCAGGTCAAATCTGCGGTCAATAAACAGATTGAAGCCGCACGTAATGCAAAATTAGTGGGCAGTAATTTATCCGCCAAAGTTGAAATTTGGGCAGATGCACATGTTAAATCGGTACTGGATAGACTAGAAAACGAACTACGTTTTGTCCTGATTACCTCACAAGTGCACATCCATACCTTGGATGATACGCAAGGCGAAACCACCGACTTGGCAGGGGTTCGTGTAAAAATTTCTGCTGCCGATGGCGAAAAATGTGCTCGTTGCTGGCATGTGCTACCTGATGTCAATACCCATGCAGAGCATAGCGGCTTATGCTCACGTTGTATCATCAACTTACCATCGGGTACAGGTGAAGTGAGAAAATATGCCTAAATCTACAACGAATTGGCTACGCATCTATCCACATAACTTGCTATGGCTTGGGCTTGCTGTCCTTGCCATTGTGTTAGACCAAATCAGTAAAAAGATTGCACTGAACCATATCCTGCACAATAACTTGCCATGTCCAAATCAGGTACAGCAGATTTGTGCATATTCGGAATCTATCCCCGTCATTCCCCCTGTATTGGATTGGACACTGGCGTATAATTATGGTGCAGCATTTAGCTTCTTGTCAGGTGCAGGCGGTTGGCAACACTTTTTCTTTACAGGGCTTGCGGGCATTGTGTCTTTATTCTTCATCTTTTGGTTATTGCGTATGCCCAAAAGTTTAAAGGTGTTGCCCTTGGCGATTTGCCTGATTTTGGCAGGTGCTTTAGGGAATTTTATCGACCGTATGACTTTGGGTTATGTGGTGGATTTTATCCATGTGCATTATCAACAAAGCTGGCATTTCCCTATTTTTAATATTGCAGACTGTGCCATTACACTAGGCACGATTTTACTTCTGATTGATAGCTTCTTTTTGGAAAAAAAGCGTCATCAACCCAAAGCTGAGCAAGTACATGACTGATACAATTTTACCCAATGACGAAACCCGAATCGAAGAGGGTGCGAAGGTCACTTTGCATTTCTCTGTAAGCATCGAAAATGGCATCGAAATTGACAACACACGCAGCCGTGAAGAACCTGTTAGTCTAGTGATTGGTGATGGTAATCTACTGGCAGGTTTTGAAAAAGCCTTGTTTGGTTTGCGTGCAGGCGACCGTCGTACCGTACATTTACCGCCTGAAGAGGCTTTCGGTGACTGGAATCCAGAAAATGTGCAGCGTTTTGATACCGTCAAATTTGAGCAACGTCCTGAAATTGGACAGATGATTGAATTTGAGGATAAAGCCAAAGCCAGTTTGTTTGGTGTGGTGAAGTCCATCAATGATGACATCACCGAAATCGACTTTAACCACCCCTTAGCTGGAAAAAATATCAGCTTTGAAGTGGAAATTTTTAAAGTCACACCACAAGGGCAGCAAGGCGTAAAATTGATGTAATCAATCCCCACACATCAATCGCACCGCAAGGTGCTTTTTTATGCTCTAAATCAAATGACGGCTTTTCTTTGCTTGCATGTCAGCACAACCAATTTACAAATGTCATTTAATTTTTATACTATCTAGCGAGGTGAATCAACACACCCAAAATGGACAATGACTAAGAAAAACAAATGGAGTATGTCATGAAATCTGCTTTAAAACTCGCCTGTGCTGCAACGCTCTTAGGTACAATCACCACAACGTTACAAGCCAAACAACAATTTTGTGTTTTCGACCTAGTGGGTACACAAGGGGATGTCTATGCTCTGATGAAAGATTATTCTCTTGCTGCCAAAGGATGGGGAGCAGACATTGAACTGAAAGCCTATACCGATGAGCGTGTCCTTACCGAAGACTTTAAAGCAGGTAAATGCGATGGTGCAAGTATTACGGGCATGCGTGGTCGTCAATTTAACCACTTTGTCGGTTCGATTGATGCCATTGGTGCATTACCCAGTATGAAACTGGCAGTAAAAGTCATGCAAATGCTGGCCGATCCACGTTTTGCAGCAGACATGAAACATGGCAATTATGAAATTGCTGGGATTGTCCCCGTGGGTGATGCCTTTTTGTTTATCAATGACCGTAGCATCAATACCATTGCCAAAGCTGCAGGTAAAAAAATTGCCGTGCTAGACTACGACACCGCACAAAAAAAACTGGTACAACAAGTTGGGGCACAAGCCGTCTCCGCCGATATCACCAACTTTGGTGCAAAATTTAACAATGGGCAAGTGGATATTATTGGTGCACCTGCTGCAGTTTTCCGTCCTTTAGAACTGCATAAAGGTTTGGGGACAAAAGGGGCGATTGTCAATTATCCCATTTTACAAGTTTCTGGCAATTTATTGATTCATACCAACAAATTCCCAGAAGGTTTTGGACAAAAATCCAGAACATGGATTAAAGGACAACTGCCTCGTGCCTTTACCATTCTTGGCAAAATGAAACAGGATATTCCTGCCAAATACTGGATGGACGTTCCCGAAGCAGATAAAGTGGGCTACCAAAAGATGATGCGAGAAGCACGCATTAGCATGACCAAAGAAGGAATTTATAACAAAAAAATGATGACCCTACTCTGGCGAGCACGATGTGCCGAAAATGCAGCGAACTTTGAATGTAGTTTAAAAGATGAACAATAACTCAAACTTGTAATTTCACGCACAGACCACATATTGAGTTATAATAGTGTTGGTTGAATATTGATGCAAACCTATTGCATATTCAACACACCCCTTAATATCTGGTTTTTTTATTTGCATGGAAATCATTATGACTGCCCAAGCCTTAAGTTTGACAGACAATGCTGCCAAAAAAGTGCGTCAATTAAAAGAAAGTGAAGGCAATCCAGAACTCATGCTGCGTGTCTATGTCACAGGTGGTGGCTGTTCGGGTTTCTCTTATGGTTTTAACTTTGCCGAAAGCATCAGCGACGATGATGCCACCTTTGATAATGGCGATGTCCGAATGCTGGTGGATGCCTTAAGTTATCAATATTTAATCGGCTCAACTGTCGATTATGTCGAAGGTCTGGAAGGCTCTCGTTTTGTCGTACAAAATCCAAACGCAACCACAACTTGTGGTTGTGGCTCATCTTTTTCCATATAAATGCACATAGCGTAACCATTCAAGTCAGTATCGTCCCCATCATGCTGACTTTTTAACCCTCGTTTTTGGCTTTATTATCCATCCAGCAATGACCGCCTTTTTCTTTGGCGATTCGCATCAAGCGTTTTAAACGTACCAGAAAAAAATCGATATCAAAATGTTCACCTGATGTAAACATGTCTATTGCCAGTGAAACGGTCAAACGGCAATCTACCCCAGAACTAAAATATAAATTAAGTTTATGTACTTCTACCAATAATTGCTCTGCAAACGTATAGAGATTCCAGTCCTGCATATTGGGTAGAATAAAAATAAATTCATCACCGCCGAGATGAAACAAAACTTGTGTATTTGCTTCGGTAAAATGCTCCAACAAATGGCTAATTTTTTTAATGGCAACATCACCATATTCGTAACCATTTTCCTGATTAAAGCGTTTGAAACCATCAATATCCAGTAAAATCATACCTATATTTTCTTCGATTTTACTTTGATGAATCATCCGTATTTTGGTTTCAAAGGCTGCATAATTATTTAAGCCTGTCACACGATCCAGCGAACGCAATTGCTCGAGTTGTTTGTTATTTTTTTGCAATGCCAGCTCAAGGCGTTTATAGGCAGTAATATCCACCAACGTCACGACCAAAATATGTTGCTGATGGCGATATTTACTCTGAATTTTATATAAATAATAACTGCCATTGGCATACATTTCTTGCATAGCAATATTTTGGTTTTGTTCTATTTTTTGTAAAAAACCTGCCAAATTCTGCACGGTATAACGACAAAATTCATGAATTCTTTTTTCATACATTTCCATTGTGGTGACATTATAAACCGCTGCAAATCGATCATTGGCATAAATAATTTTACCATTAGGATAAAACAAGCAAATCCCAATATTAGGGTTTTCCAGTATTCGTTCTGCGTGGTCACGGAAATAATCCTGTACATCCTGCATACTACTGGCAATGGTATGATTCATCTTGACCTCCCCCATATTACACCACGGCTCTAATGGCTTGAGGATTTTGATTGTATTCCGTGCAACGATTACGCCCATGATACTTATTTAAACTTAATTGGTCGCCCAGCATATGAATCAAATGATTCAATGCCGTCAATTTTTCGATAAATACCGTATGTAAAATAATTGAAATCGTTAAACGCTGGTCAATTCCTGCCTGATGCTGCAAATTGAGTTGATAAATACTATTTCTCAGTCTTTCTGCAATAGTAAATGCAGATAAATAGCTAATATTGGGGAACATAATAAAAAAACGATCACGATTGAGTTTAATCAAATAATCACTTTCTCGTCGCAATTCAAATTTTAAGGTTTGAGCGATAGCATACAATGCCGCATTCGCTTTCATAAAACCATGTTCACGGTTAAACTCATCAAAATGATCGACATCAATCAAGACGACAATCGTATGCTCATTCTCTTGGCTAGATTTTTTAAGTTCAAATACATAGTCTTCTAATGCGTACTCATTGGCGACATGGGTAATTTGGTCAAAACGAAGTTGTTCTTTATGACGCTTATTATTTTGATGAAAGACTTGCTGCAAACGCTTAATTTTTGAAATATTCCATTGAAAACAAAAAATCGCTTCAACCCGATTATTTTTATCATAAATCGGTTGAATCAAAATCTGAAAATAAAAACCATTCACATAAATTTCATCACGATCTATCGATTCTCGTCGTGCAAAGGTTGCAAAATACCCCTCAACACTTTTCCCTGCCGCTTCTGAAAAACTAGAAATTTTCCGCCCAATCATCTGATCTAATGTGCTGTTATGCAAATGGGCAAAACGATGATTGGCATATAAAATAGTACTACTCTTATGAATAATCACCGTAGGAATCGGAAATAAGTTCATCAACTCTTCGGGTGTCTGATAAAACGCATCTATCGCAAACTGTTGTAGCATATCCATATCCTCTTTGTTTGCAAAATCCCATTGTCATTTTTATTGTTATCTAGCAAAAAGTGTAGCCCAATTCAGCACTATTGGGAATGTTTTTTCGACTTAATTTTACCCATTCATGACATTTTAGGAAAAAATACTAAAATTTTTGTCATCCTCTATTCAGCTGAATATCAAAATTTATCGAACCATACGTTGGCTGAGCTTGTCGAAGCCATTTGATTATATATCCACGCTTTTCCAATACACCTGTGAATTACGCTGATAATTATACAAAGCTTGCCTCGCTGCTGGTAATTGAGTGGTCGCCACTTCTTCAAACCCTTGTTCCATAAACCAATGCCCAGTATGTGTCGTCAGCAAGAATAAAACCTCAATGTGCTGTGCTTTGGCACGTTGCTGTAAAAATGCCAGAACTTGTGCACCACGATTAGACTTACGATAATCCTGATGTACCGCAACACAGGCAATTTCTCCTGCTTTAGCTTCATCTGCGGTCGTCGGTATAGGATATAGAGCAGCACAGGCGATAATCATGCCATCACGTTCAATCACGGCAAAATGTTCAATTTCATCTTCCAGACGTTCACGTGAACGATAGACCAATACGCCTTGTTTTTCCAATGGGCGTAACAAGTTTAACAATCCCCCCACATCATAAATCGTTGCCTGACGCACTTCTTCAAAACGCAAATCACTGACCAGCGTGCCTGCCCCATCACGTGTAAATAACTCTGTGAGTAACGCCCCATCTTGCTGATAGGAAATCAGATGACAACGCTTCACCCCATGCTGACATGCCTGTATTGCTTCTTGTAATGGTAAATGATGTGCTGTATTTGATACCATCATCTGCTGCACATCATCTTGTGCATCTTTGGGTATGAGTTCACGAATCAACACCCCATGTGCATCCATCAGACCCTGTTGTTCACAGAAAAAAATCAGCTTATCTGCTTGTAGATCAATCGCCACTCGTGTTGCGACCTCTTCCGCAGGCAAATTATACACCTCACCAGTGGTAGAATATCCCGTAGGGCCAAGCAGCACGATATGTTGATTTGCGAGATTGTGCGTCATCGCCGCAACATCGACCGCACGCACTTCTCCTGTCAATTGGAAGTCCACCCCCTCACGAATACCATAAGGTTTTGCCGTCACAAAATTACCAGACACCACATCTATACGTGCACCAAACATTGGAGAATTCGCCACGCCCATGGATAATAAAGCTTCAATTTGTAAGCGAATCGAACCGACGGCATTGAGAACTGCGGGCAGTGCCTGACGTGTGGTAATACGGCGATGGTGTAAAAATGGCGTTTCCAACCCCAATTGCTGCAAACTGGTATTAATTTGTGGACGTGCACCATAAACCAAAACCAGACGAATCCCCAAAGCATGAAGTAGTGCAATATCATGAATAATATGCTGAAAATTGACACTATATAATGCTTCACCACCAAACATCAGCACAAAGGTTTTGCCACGGTGCATATTAATATAGGGTGCAGCATCACGAAACCAATGTACATATTGTGGTGTAATACGGTGTTTATCCTGCGTTTGTATGGTCATGGTCGTTATCAACAAAAGATTGGATTTATCAAGTCACTGTAAGCATAGCAAAAACGATTACGATTGAAATCATTTCACTGGATAAATCACCAAACAATATTGAAATGGGCATAAAAAAGCCTAGAGTTCCCTCTAGGCTTTTTGTAGAAGATTGTGATTGGTGCGAACATCCTTTCGCTTTATGCTTCACAGCACATCTTCTTTAGAAGCATCCAGCTTCTATGCAACGTTATTTTCGTGTGAAATCCATTCACGCCCATGCTTCACAGCAAGCTTATTATCAGAGATGTCCTATCTCCTGATGTGACCAGTATAGGTAAATCACCAATACGATAAAATAGGATTTTCCTCACAATTTATGTAAGTTTTAACTTACATTACTTTACCAAACAGGTTAAAAACGCTTGTATTCCATTACAATTTAGACATCACATCAAAAATGAAACTTTTTGTGGAAAATCTAAAAAAACACTTGCAGTGAACACTTGTTCACTATACTATCCAATCATACAGTGAACACATGTTCACTGCAACAAACCGATCACGCATAGTTTTAATCATGCAAAAAAACAAAGAGGTGACGAAAAATGTCTATTGTATTTTTACCCATTATCGCTTTTACTTTAGCTGTTGTTGTTGGTCGTTCTGGTACGGTTTTATTCAAAGAACGAAGCCCAAACACATTAAAAAACCATTAAAGTTAAATTTGAAAGGATGTAACAAATGAATATTATTTTAATCCCTGCTATTGCTATTGCCGTTGCTATCGTTGGTGGTCGTCTTATTACCAAAGCCAGAGAAAATATAGACAAAGACAAAAAAGCCGCTGCCGATGAGCGACAGCACCCAACCGAAACTCAAGCCAATTAAGCGGTCATAATCAAGGGCAACCCATTCGCCCAGCAAAATAACCATGCCATCAAATGGCTTCGACAAGCTCAGCCCACTGTGAGTTGAGCTGGTCGAGACCAATGTATTGCATGTTGAGTTTTTAAGATCTGCTGATCTTTGAACGAGTATGCTGCCTTACCAACCTAGAGCCTTTTGCTGTTCCACAATCAATTGTTTAATGCCTTGTTCTGCCAAAGCCAGCATTTGATTGGCTTGTTCACGTGTAAACGGCTTTTCTTCGGCAGTGCCTTGAATCTCGATAAACTCGCCTTTTTGTGTCATTACCACGTTCAAATCAGTTTCGCAGGTCGAGTCCTCTTCATAGCATAAATCCAGCAAGGCTTCACCGTCATGAATACCGACAGAAATCGCAGCAACCAAACCTTTTAATGGGTCATGTTTGATTTTCTTTTGTGACAACAATACATTCATCGCATCAACCAGTGCCACTGCCGCCCCTGTAATCGATGCTGTACGTGTGCCGCCATCAGCTTGAATCACATCACAGTCAATCGTAATGGTATTTTCACCAAGTTTCTTTAAATCCACCATCGAACGCAAGCTACGGCCAATCAAACGCTGAATTTCCTGTGTACGCCCACTTTGTTTGCCACGAGCGGCTTCACGGTCAGAACGCGTATGGGTTGAACGAGGTAACATTCCATATTCTGCTGTTACCCAACCTTGTCCCTTACCTTTTAAAAAACGAGGGACAGAATTATCAATGCTTGCCGTACATAGCACCTTGGTATGTCCAAATTCGACCAATACCGAACCTTCTGCATAGCGTGTGTAATTGCGGGTAATTTTAACTGGGCGAAGTTGGTCTAAAGTTCGTTGGTCGATACGCATGGTAATCCTGATGTTTAAAAAATGAATCGTTGTAGATTATAGCAAGCTGATTTCACTTATCCAATGAGCGACGTATCTCGTTTTAAGGCGTATCACAATCTTCATATACAGGTGTATGTTCAATACAACTCACTTTTGACTTATTGGTCTGGCGATAGTCATTGAGTGCCAACGCAATGGTCAGGACAACCAGCATCAGCATAAATGCACTGATATAACCATAAAGTAATGGGATATCCACCACGCTTTGGATGGCAAAACGCAATAGCTCCAGACTACCCCAAAATGCCATGCCTGCAACCATAAATACCAACCAATAGCGATAACGTGAGAATGCAATCAAAGACACTGCGAGCACAACACAAGCGAGCCCTAAGATCGTGGCAAAATCTAATGTCATCATCAAAACTCTCCTCACCTTGCAATTCTATAACACGCTCAAAATTTACGTTCTAAAATATAAAGCCAAAATATTGTTTTGGCACATCTACCGACAATCAGATTATGCAGGTTTTTGTTTGGAAAAAAAGTCCTCAAATGGTTTTTTACGACACAAAATGTCGCCAATAAAATTCGTCTGGTTCAGGCAACATGGTGACACCCCATTCAATCCTATATCTTGTGTATCTTTTTTTATGGCATGAAAGATAAATTACCGTTTATCGGCAAAATAAATATTTTTCACGTTAAACACAATATTTTTAACTTATTGAATTTTAATCAGTTATTTTTAAATAACATTGTAATTACATACAAGGTACATACAACATGCTTTGGTTTTTTTATTGCATATAAACACTACATATAGTGGTTAAATCCGAACGAGTATTTTTTATACATCAGCAATGCAGGCTATTTTTTACACAAAGATGGCTTATTTCATGCAAAATAAGCCATTGCAAACACTCAAAGTTAGACACGATATAAATCTTTGTCATGCACGCCCAATAAGTACAAGATACCATCCAAACCAACACTGGAAATTGCTTGATTGGCATTTTGTCGTACCAGTGGTTTTGCTCTAAATGCAACCCCTAAACCTGCCAACGACAGCATAGGCAAATCATTCGCACCATCCCCCACTGCAATCGCCTGCTCTGGAGAAATCCCTAATTTTTGTGATAATTCCTGCAATAATTGTGCTTTACGAGCACCATCGACAATTTGACCTTTGACTTCGCCTGTGACCACACCCTCTTTGATATCCAGAATATTGGCATGGACTTCATCAATGCCTAATTTTTGTTGCAAATACTCGGCAAAATACTGAAAACCACCCGATAAAATAGCGGTTTTATAACCCAAAGATTTTAAAGTCGAAATTAAACGCTCAGCACCATCAGTAATGGTTAAACGTTCAGCAATACGTGGTAAAACATTGGCATCCAAACCTTTTAACAATGCCACTCTGGCACGAAAACTTTGCTGAAAATCTAGCTCACCTTGCATGGCACGTTCGGTAATCTCTGCCACCTGTTCGCCGACACCTGCTTCTTGTGCCAGCTCATCAATCACTTCTTGTTCAATAAGAGTGGAATCCATATCGAAACACACCAGACGACGATTACGACGATAGACATTGTCTTCTTGCACTGCAATATCAATATTATATTCAGCACTTTGCATTAGGCAGGCGGAACGCATCGCCCCAGCATCCAACATCTGCCCACTCAAACCAAACTGAATACACGCCAAATCTTGTCTTTGCATCTGGGTAAGTGCCAACCGACCTGACAAACGCGTCACCGTTTCAATATTGAAGCCCTGTTCTGATACAATTTTAGTCACGGCCTGTAAGTGTACTGCGGTCAGCTCTGGTGCAAGTACCGTAACAATATATTTGGTATGCCCACCATCATTGACCCATTGTGCATATTCTTGTGCAGAAATTGGCTTAAAACGTACTGTTAAACCAATATCATGTGCTAAAATCAGAATTTCTTTCATTGCCAATGCAGTGGCGGTTTGATCTTCTGAACTCACCACAATACCCAGTGTCAATTGGTTATGGATGACAGCCTGCCCAACATCAAGAATCTGTAAAGAATGTACAGACAATACTTGCATAAGTCGGGTAAACTGATTGGGCTGGTCTGAACCTAAAAAGGAAATAAGAATGATTTCTCGCATGTGTATAACGCTATCTTGATTCGTATCGGATGATGTATAGCTAGAATGATAATCTAAATTGCAACGCTTTGCTGTGGAAGTTTTAACTTGAATGCACCTCGACAAGGGCTTTTTGCCAGCCTACTGATTGTAAGTTTTGCCCTACATACTGTACTGATTGTAGTGGCGACCAATTATTTTCTAAAAGATAACCGAGCAATACAGGGTGAACTGCTCACTCGACAGTTGGTGGCTGATAGCTTAAATGAGCTTGAACCGCCCAATACCATTGCATTGGCGTTGCTCACATCACGTTATGCCACCAATCCTGCCATTGCCTCATTACGTATTTTAGACCAAAGTGATCAGGTACTTGCTACAGCAGGTGCCAATAAAACTCGTCAAGGCGAAGTATTTGTCCGTGATGCACTATTGAATGAACAAAAAATTGGACGCATTGAAGTGATCCTTATTCAGCCAAGTTTGGGGGAACAATTACGCAATTTATGGCTACCATTACTGCTCACATTTATTCTACACGGTCTGCTTTGGTTGGGTTATCGTACCGTGGCACGTCCAACACGTTCTGAATTTTTAACTAAAATGAAACGTGAATCTCAACTTAAACATGAAATTCAACGTCTTGCCGATGCACTGGAACAAGAAAAACATCAAGCCAGCCTTGCCATTGCCAAAGCACAACAACTCTATCAGCATCCCAAAGCCCCAATGGATGTACCCAACCCATTACAGAAAACCGAAGTCACTGAACAACTCTATCTCAGTATTCAATTTTATGACCCAAAACAACTGCTTGGTACGGTGAATCAATCCACCGCACAAGCTTTTTTTAACATGACACAATTATTTTTAAATAATGCGGTTAAATTGTGCCAGCGTCATTATCAACTTCAAGAAAATCAGATTGAGATTATTCAACCCTTCTTTGATGATGGTGCACTCATTCGAATCAATCAAAAAAATCCTCAGATGGTTACAGCACTGATTCAATTGGCGGTGGTCTTTCAGCTTTTATCCGAAGCCATGTATCAACGCTTCCGTGAAGAAAAACGTTTTGCTTTACAAACACGCTGTGCCATTGCCGAAGCCTTGCCAAATATGCAACTCAACGCAGATAAGGCAGCGATTCGTTTGGGGCAATATTTACATGCCAAAGAAACCGCCATTTACCTCAGCAAACCCTCGTTTAAAGATGTCCGCCATTGTTATGAATTACTGGCTTTGCCACATCCATCCAATGCCTTGACACGTGATGCCATGCTGATTCTGGGCTTAAATGCTGACGCTGCTCAAATCGCACAAAATATGCGTGATGAAATTTTACTTGGACGTAAACCACAGGCAGAGCGTACTGAAGACTAAAGTTGAACCTGCCACGGTCATGCTGACAGCAGGTTCAATGCAACTGTGAGAACGAGAGAAATATCAGCAAAAAAATCTAAAAACCGTTACACTATTGGACATTTCCACTGTTCCACAAGCAAAAGGTGAATATAGATGCCTCTTAATAGCGTCGAAGAACTGGTTGCGGATATTCGTGCAGGCAAGATGGTCATTCTGATGGATGACGAAGATCGTGAAAATGAGGGCGACCTCATCATGGCAGCAACGCATGTACGCCCCGAAGACATCAATTTTATGATTACCCATGCTCGTGGTCTAGTGTGTTTAACGTTGAGCAAAGCTCGTTGTGAACAGCTTCATCTACCTTTGATGGTCAATCAAAATGGTGCTCAACATGGTACAAATTTCACCTTATCCATTGAAGCGGCTGATGGCATTACCACAGGTATTTCGGCTGCTGAACGTGCACATACCATTCAAACCGCAGTTGCTGCCCATGCCAAACCGAGTGATATTGTCCAACCTGGGCATATTTTTCCATTAATGGCACAACCTGGTGGTGTACTACACCGTGCAGGGCATACAGAAGCGGGTTGTGATTTGGCACGTTTGGCAGGTTTAGAGCCTGCTTCGGTGATTTGTGAAATTATCAATGACGATGGCGAAATGGCTCGCCGCCCAGATTTAGAAATTTTTGCTGAAAAACATGGTATTAAAATTGGTACGATTGCTGATCTCATTCATTATCGTATGACCAATGAGCAAACCGTAGAGCGTCAGGACGTGAGCACCATTCACACTGAATATGGCGAATTTCAGCTGTATCGTTATCAAGAATTGGGCAATCCTGCGGTACATTTGGCATTGGTAAAAGGTAAACCCAATGAGGGCGTGACCACAGTGCGGGTACATGGTTTTAATCCAACACGTGATTTACTCAAACTCAATAAAACCAATGGTCGCCTAGCATGGAATCTTGATCGTGCATTACAAGAAATTGCCCAAAGTGAACGTGGCGTACTGGTTTGGATTGGGCAAAATCAATTGCAGGATTTGGGTACGGCATTGATGCAATTGGATACACCACGACAAGGTAAATCCAATGCCGCATTGTCACAGCAATATCAAACCATTGGCGTGGGTGCACAGATTTTAAGAGATGTCGGTGTACAAAAAATGCGTCTATTAAGTTCTCCTCTACGTTTTAATGCACTTTCAGGATTTCATTTAGAAGTCGTGGAATATGTTGAGGCTTAATGTGGGCATATGTAATATGGGGTAATTCCATAAAATGTACACAGTACGTCGCTACATTTTGATATTTAATATTTTTTGAGGAATAAAACATGGCTATTCGTAAAATTGAAGGTGTATTACATCAGGCAAATACAGACCGTTATGCCATTGTGGTCGGTCGTTTTAATAGTTTTGTGGTGGAGCATTTATTAGAAGGTGCGATTGATATTTTAAAACGTCATGGTATAGATGAGGAAAATATTGTCGTTGCGTATGCACCAGGTGCATGGGAACTACCTTTAGTGGCCAAAAAACTGGCAAATAGCAATAAATTTGATGCCATTATTGTGTTGGGTGCGGTGATTCGTGGCAGTACACCACACTTTGACTTTGTTGCTGGTGAATGTGCCAAAGGCTTGGGTGTAGTGGCGTTAGATGCAACCTTACCTGTAATTAATGGCGTTTTAACCACAGATAGTATCGAACAGGCCATTGAACGCTCTGGCACCAAAGCGGGTAACAAAGGTGGCGAAGCCGCTTTGACTGCCATTGAAATGGTTAATTTATTAAAAGCCATCTAAATAAAGCGATAATGAAATATGAATCAAAGTTACCCAACCACTTATGCTGCCAAACGTAAAGCACGTCGTTTTGCAGTACAAGGCATTTATGAATGGCAAATGAGTGGCAATCCTGTACATGAAATCGAAGCTCGTACTCGTGCCGACAATGCCATGCACAAAGTCGATATTGGCTATTATCATGAATTACTCACACAAATTGTGAGCCAGCGTGATGCACTCGATGCAGTATTGATGCCAGCACTTGACCGTGAGCTTTCTGCACTCGATGGCGTAGAATTGGCAACCTTACGTCTAGGTACCTATGAATTGCAACATCATTTGGAAATCCCTTATCGTGTGGTACTAGATGAAGCGATTGAACTCGCTAAACATTTTGGCGGTGCAGATAGTCATAAATACATCAATGGCGTACTAGATCGAGTTGCTCAAAAATTACGCCAAGACGAAAAGCAACAAGCCTAAAGATTACGGTTTGCTATGGCTGAATTTTCAATCATTGCACGTTATTTCCAATCCCTGACTACACAAAATATTGCAGTTGGGGTTGGCGATGATTGTGCTGTGATCACCCCTCCACATCATCAACAATTGGTCACTTGTGTGGATACCTTGGTGGCAGGACGGCATTTTCCGCTTCATACCGCCCCTCATGCAATTGGCTGGAAAAGTGTTGCGGTGAATCTGTCGGATTTGGCTGCCATGGGGGCAAAACCGCATAGTATTTTATTGGCTTTAAGTTTACCTCATATCGATGAACACTGGCTGGCTGAATTTAGTCGAGGCATTGCCGATTGTTGTCAAAAATATCAGGTACAACTGATTGGTGGTGATACCACACAAAGCCCAACGCTCACTATTTCCATTACTGCACTGGGTTGGATAGAGACAGGGCAAGCGATTTTACGTTCTGGTGCAAAAGTGGGTGATTTGATTTGTGTCAGTGGTCAGATTGGTAGTGCGGCTTATGCCCTACATCATCCACAATCTGCTTTACAATCTGCTTTAGATTATCCTATTCCCCAAGTGGATTTGGGGCAGTTATTGTGCGGTTATGCGTCGAGTATGATTGATATTTCGGATGGTTTGGCTCAAGATTTAGGGCATATTTTAACTGCCAGCCAAGTCGGAGCAGTTGTCCAACTGGATGATATTCCGCTTGCAGATGAATTACAACAGCTTGATTTGGCACAACAAATGCGATATGTATTGTCAGGTGGTGATGATTATCAGCTGTGTTTTACGCTTTCACCACAGAATTTAGCCCATTTGCAAGATTTTTGCAGTATCCCTATCTTTGTGATTGGTGAAATTCAGCAAGATTTAAGCTGCGTATATCGCTATAATCAGCAGAATTATTATCCACAAACTTCAGGATACCAGCACTTTGTCTAAACCAACGATTCATTTAGCCCATGCCTCCACACTGGATAAATTGGTGTGGTTTTTAGGGGTGGGTCTAGGTTCTGGGCTTGTTCCAAAAGCACCAGGGACAATGGGTTCACTGGCAATATTGTTGCTGTATCCTGTTTGGTTATGGCTGGGTTTTATGCCAAGTCTTATTGCTATGATCATCATGTCCATCGTTGGTATCTATATCTGCGGACGTACTGCGGACATTATGCAGGTGCATGATGATGGTCGCATTGTTTGGGATGAATTTGCTGGGCAATCTATCACTTTATTGCCTTTAATTTATTTAGCGAATTTGGCTTGGTGGTGGATATTTCCTGCTTTTATTTTATTTCGCCTGTTTGATGTGTGGAAACCCTTTCCAATCGGTTGGGCGGATCAGCATGTATCAGGTGGCTTGGGGATTATGCTGGATGATTTAATTGCAGGGCTTATGGCAATGCTCGTCCTCATCTTCATGATTTATCTTTTAATTTAAAAAAAGGCTGTTTTATTTATGACCACAACAGTAATTATTCTAGCAGCAGGTAAAGGCACACGGATGAAATCTGCCTTACCCAAAGTATTACAACCGCTTGCCAATACCCCACTTTTGGGACACGTCTTGGCTACTGCAAAAAAATTAAATGTCCAGCGTATGATTACCATTTATGGGCATGGCGGCGAACTGGTCAAACAAACCTTTGCAGATGAAAATATTGACTGGGTAGAGCAGGCTGAACAACTCGGTACAGGTCATGCGGTACAAATGACCTTGCCTGTATTGCCGCAAGAGGGTCTTTCATTAATTTTATATGGTGATGTGCCTTTGGTGATGCCAGAAACCTTACAACGCCTGTTGGATGCTTCAACCGCATCAGGCATTGGGATGATTACATTGGATGTTGCCGACCCGACAGGTTATGGACGTATTGTCCGTCAGAATAACCAAATTCAGGCGATTGTTGAACATAAAGATGCCAGTGAAGAACAGCGTCAAATCACTGAAATTAATACGGGTATTTACTGTGTGAGCAATGCAAAATTGCACCAATGGCTACCGAAGCTATCTAACCATAACGCACAAGGCGAATATTATCTAACCGACATTGTCGCTATGGCCGTCCAAGATGGTTTAGAAATTGCATCCATTAGCCCAGCCTTTGCCTTTGAGGTGGAAGGTGTGAATGACCGTCTACAACTGGCAAATCTGGAACGAGAGTGGCAACGCTATCAGGCGCAACAGCTCATGCGTCAAGGGGTACATCTGATAGACCCAAATCGTTTTGATTTGCGTGGCACACTCACCTGCGGTCAGGATGTGATTATTGATATGAATGTCATTATTGAAGGGCATTGTGAACTTGGTGATCATGTCAAAATTGGTGCAGGCTGCGTATTAAAAAATACCAAAATCGCCTCAGGCACAGTGGTGCAACCGTATAGCGTGTTTGACTCCGCTATCGTAGGGCAAAATAACCAGATTGGCCCATTTGCTCGTTTACGTCCGCAAGCGATATTAGCCGATGAGGTACATATTGGTAACTTTGTCGAAGTCAAAAACACACGTATCGGTCATGCGAGCAAAGCCAACCACTTCACGTATTTAGGTGATGCAGAAATCGGTACAGAAAGTAATATTGGGGCAGGGACAATTACCTGTAATTATGACGGTGCAAATAAACACAAAACCGTCATTGGCAATCAGGCTTTTATCGGCTCTAATAGTTCCTTGGTTGCACCTGTACACATCGGCGACGGTGCGACCGTAGGTGCAGGTTCAGTGATTACTCGTGATGTTGAAAATAATAGTCTGGCTTTTGAACGTAGCACACAGCTGAGC
>SSHE01000016.1 GCA_008017315.1 Acinetobacter sp. | reverse complement strand
CTTATTTTCGATTTTACAATCATGAGCGTTTGCATCAATCGCTAGACTATCATACCCCTGCTCAGGTATATTGGGCAGGTCTAAATCAATCCGATGAAACACCGTTTTACCAACCCGCTTCTATCTTAATTTTATGAGTTCGTGGTTTGTTTTAGGGGAGTACCTTAAAAGTTATTCTATGTTTTCATTTTTATCCTAAAAAGGGCTAAATCACAATAATTTAGCCCTTTTTTGTTCTATATCAGAACACATTTTATTCTTCTGATACGTTGTCTTCTGGCGGTAAATCTTTCACCGCCTCGGCAATCAAACCAAACATATAGTTACCATAGGCATTGGTTTTGTCATAATGAAAACGCAAGCGTGGCGTGATACGGGTTTTAATCCGACGACTTAATTCATGACGAAGAAAACCTGATGCTTTATTTAAAACATCTAAAGTTTCTTTATTCGCCGTTTCACTCTGCTCATCACCCAGTTCACGCCCCATCACAGTGACATACACATCGGCATAACCTAGATCTGGGCTGATTTTGACCGCTGAAATCGTCACCAATCCACCCAAACGAGGGTCTTTGAGTTCCTGACGAATCAGCTCAGAGATTTCTCTCTGCACTGTATCCGCCATACGCTTTAATCGCTGACCTGCCATTAAAGACTCCGTTTGATGATTTGAACATCATAGACTTCGATTTTATCCAGTACTTGAATGTCGTTATAGCCTTTAACCGCCAGACCACATTCCATACCTGCACGAACCTCATCAACCACATCTTTATAACGACGTAAGGATTCAAGCTCACCTTGGAAGACCACCACGTCATTACGCAAGACACGAATCGGTTTATTACGGTGAATCATACCTTCCATCACCATACAACCAGCGGCAGCACCAAACTTACTGGAACGGAATACTTCACGTACCTGTGCCACGCCAAGAATTGTTTCACGATGTTCTGGTGCAAGTTTGCCACTCATGGCTGCTTTCACATCATCAATCAGTTCATAAATGATGCTGTAATAACGGATATCAATACCATCCGCATCCGCTTTTTGGCGTGCTGTTGCATCTGCACGCACGTTAAAGCCGAGCAAGACAGCTTCAGAGGATTCAGCTAAAGTCACATCAGATTCGGTGATTGCACCAACACCTGAGCTAATGATTCGTACATGCACTTCATCCATCGACAAATCATGTAAGGCAACATTCAAGGCTTCAAGTGTACCACGCACATCGGTTTTGAGTACCACATTGACCGTTGGAACATCTTTTTTGCCCATAGAGGCCATAATATTTTCAAGACGCATGGCACTTTGACGATCAATACGCTTTTGACGCTCACGATCAGCACGGGCATCCGCAACTTCACGTGCTTTTTTCTCATCATTCACGACAAGAACTTCATCACCTGCCATAGGTGCTTCTGGTAAGCCCAAAATCTCAACAGGAATCGAAGGCCCAGCCGATTTAATGGCTTTGCCATTTTCATCTGACATGGCACGTACACGACCATAAGATGAACCTGCAAGCACAAGGTCACCCACATTGAGCGTACCATTTTGTACCAGAATAGATGTCACTGCACCACGACCTTTATCCACACGTGCTTCAATCACTACGCCCTGTGCTGCACCTTCGGTCGATGCACGTAATTCCATCAATTCCGCTTGAATAGAAATCAAGTCTAGTAGTTCATCAATACCAGCACCTGAATGTGCCGATACTTTCGCCACTGGTACATCACCGCCCCATTCTTCTGGAACGATCTCTTTGGTGGTTAATTCATTCAACACACGATCTGGATCTGCCGACTCTTTATCCATTTTGTTAATGGCAACGATAATCGGTGTACCTGCGGCACGAGCATGGTCTATTGCTTCTACGGTTTGTGGCATAACACCATCGTCCGCTGCAACCACAAGAATCACAATATCCGTTGCTTTTGCACCACGAGAACGCATGGCCGTAAATGCTGCATGTCCTGGTGTATCGAGGAAGGTAATAATGCCTTTATCGGTTTCAACATGATATGCACCAATATGCTGGGTAATCCCACCTGCTTCGCCTTTGGCAACTTTACTACGGCGAATACAGTCCAGTAGCGAGGTTTTACCATGATCGACGTGACCCATAATGGTGACGACTGGTGGACGAGTCGTTTGCTCACCACGTGCCTCTTCGGCTGCTTCCAGTAAGTTGTCTTCAGCCTGAGTATCCGATACTAGAATTGGGTTATGTCCCATTTCTTCCACAACTAATACGGCTGTATCCTGCTCAATGGACTGATTTTGTGTCACCAATTCACCCATTTTCATGAGTGTTTTAATCACTTCACGGACTTTAACTGCCATTTTTTGTGCAAGATCCGCAACAATAATTTTTTCGCCAATCTCAACATCATAAATTTGCTTCTTAACAGGTTTTTCAAAACCATGTTTGCTCGACTGACTCGACTTCAAACCACGCTTATGATGACTCTTGCTAAAACTTTGCTCTGCCTGAGCATCACCACCACGACCGCCTTTTTTACCCGTGCGTGGGTTTGCTGTCGCACCACCACGTTTAATTTCACGGTCTTCCTTATTAAAGGAATCTTCATAGGCTTGTCCAACCAGACCCGCTGCAAGTGGCGAATCATCAACCACACGTACAGTTGTGGTCACATCATCACTACTGTATTTAGAAGCCATCTTACGCATCTGTTCCAGCGTACGTTGCTGAGCCTCTTCGGCCGCTTTACGACGTACAGCTTCTTCTGTCGCCTTCAACTTGGCTGTTTCTGCTTCACGTGCTTTTTTCTGCTCTGCAGTTTCAGTCGGTTTTTGATTGGCAACTGGCTTGATTGCACCACCACCACGTTTTTTCACTACGACTGCTGTTGCTGCAGGTTTCGCTTCAGTTTTACCTTTTTGCTGTGAAGCACGCATCGCTTCAAGCGTCGCATTGGCTTTATTTGCACCCGTTTGCTCTTTGCTCTTGTTTTCGACTTGTACTTCAGCTTTAGCTGCCACCACGACTTTTGCCTGTGCTTCTACTTCTGCCTTGGCTTTTGCAGCTTCAGCAGCCATCTTGGCAGCATCTGGTTTGGCAAAAACTTGTTTTTTACGTACTTCCACATTGACGTTTTTGGTACGACCCGAACTGTCTGCAACTTTGGCGGTTGTGGTTGTTTTACGTTTTAACGTAATCCCCGCACCCAACTTACCCGATGCCCCTTGAACAGACGCAAGCAATTTTTCCTGCTCTGCTTTACTAATGACATCATCTGCCTTACGTTGTGGTAACCCAGCATCACGCACCTGTTCGAGGAGCTTTTCAACTGGACGATCCACGCTTTTCGCTAACTCTTGTATCGTTTTATCCGTCATGAATGACCTCCTCCTTAGTTAAACCACGATTCACGGGCTTTCATGATTAATTGACCCGCTTTTGCTTCATCCAGACCTTCGATATCAATAATATCGTCTATCGCCTGATCCGCCAGATCATCTAATGTCACAATGCCACGCTGTGCGAGTGCCTGAGCAATTTCAGGTGCCATACCTTCCATGCTCAACAATTCTTCAGTTACCTGTTGTAAATTTTCTTGCTCACGTAATACATCTGCCAAGGCAGCTTCTTTTGCACGCTCTTGCAAAACTTCAACCGTTGCTGCGTCCAATCCAATCTCATCAAATGTTTCGGTAGGGACATACGCCACTTCTTCCAGAGAAGTAAAGCCCATTTCCACCAACGCCATAGCAAGCTCTTGATCAATATCCAAACGTTGTACAAACATATCCGAATACTGCTGGGTTTCATTCTCTTGACGTGCTCGATATTCATCTTCCAGCATCATATCCAGTTTATAACCTGTCAATTCAGAGGCTAAACGAACATTCTGCCCTTGTGAACCAATCGCACGTGCCAATTGTTCATTGGTATCAAAAATGATTTCCGCACGCTGTGCATCTTCATCAATCACAATACCCGACACATCGGCTGGCTCAAGTGCACTGGCAATATACTGTGCTGGATCATCTGACCAGACCACCACGTCAATACGTTCGCCATTGAGCTCTTGCTGTACCGCCTGAATACGTGTTCCACGCATCCCAATACATGCACCCACTGGATCAATACGATGATCATTGGTTTTTACCGAAATTTTGGCACGCACACCAGGCTGACGTGCAGCGGTTTTAATTTCAATAATTTCTTCAGCAATTTCTGGTACTTCTTTTTTCATCAATGCCATCAGCATTTCAGGGCGAGCACGAGAAAGTTGTAACTGTGCACCACGACCTTCACGATTCACATTGAACAAAATGGCATTAATACGTTGTTTAACTTTCAGCATTTCTTTGGGAATGGCTTCTTCTTTGGCTAAATAAGCCTCCGCACCATCACCCAAATCAATAATAAAACCATCTTTGGTCTGTTTTTTCACTTCACCATAGACCAATTCACCGACTTTATCTTCATAAGCATCGGCAATCAAAGCACGTTCAGCTTCACGAATCTTTTGCACAATCACCTGTTTCGCAATCTGTGCCGCAATCCGACCAAACTCAATGGATTCGACTTCCAACTCACGAATATCACCAATTGACCATACTGCAGGATCGATATCAGAAATGGCATCCTGACAGGCTGGCATTTCATGATCTTCATCAGCCACCACTTCCCATTGGCGAAAAGTACGATAATCACCTGTTTTACGATCTATCTCCACACGCAATTGTGCTTCTGATGAAGTCGTGTGCTCATAAAATTTTTTCTTGGTTGCAGCAACCAATGCTTGTTCTAAAGCCTGAAAAATCGCCTCACGACTCACACCTTTTTCATTACTAACCGTTTCTACAACGGTGAGAATCTCACGACTCATACGTCACCTGCTATATGCTAAATTCCTAATACTTAAAAATTAATCCTGATAAACTAGATTTGCCTTATCAATATTATGACTATCAATGTCCAGCACTTGCTGCTTTTCAACTTCAACTTGAATCATCTCATCTTGCACATTCACCGCAATCAGCTTTGCCTGAAATTTACGACGATTTTCGACTGCACTAATTAAACGCAATGCCACTTGCTGACCAATATACGGCTGCATCTGCTGCAAGGTAAAAAATGGGCGATCCCAACCTGGAGAAGATACCTCAAGCGCATATTCGCCAGCAATTGGATCATGCACATCCAGCACACCACTCACTTGATGTGTGACGCTGACGCAATCTTGTACACCAATACCACGCCCTGTATCTAACTCACCATCTTCATCGTATTGTGGCTCAGTAGTGTCTTCAACAGTCTTGTCTATATAGATACGTAGTAACGAACGCTTACCTTGTGGGATAAATTCAATACCCCATAAGTCCACATCACAGGCTGCAACAGCAGGTGCAATTAATTCATGTAAAGTTTGCGTTTTGCTTGATAATTTCATTGATACTCATCACGACTTATCTATTGGATACGACTATAATGGAACATTGATGAATCTGATATGACATCTTTTCAGATGAAAGTATAAATATCTACCACCACAATAGCCAACAAAAAAGGGCGCATTCGCCCCCCTTTTTTTTTACACAGCTCTATAAAATCCACTGTGCAAAAAGGCCCACCTTTCATTGTGAGCCTCTTTTAAGAAACTTGGTAGCGGGAGCTGGATTTGAACCAACGACCTTCGGGTTATGAGCCCGACGAGCTACCAGACTGCTCCATCCCGCATCAACGTGCAAAAATTATATACAAATATGAACTATTTTTCAATCTAAATACTTCGTACTTGCTCTGATTTAGTTGCACCTAAATCAAATTGGTAGCGGGAGCTGGATTTGAACCAACGACCTTCGGGTTATGAGCCCGACGAGCTACCAGACTGCTCCATCCCGCATCAACAGATTTGCTGCTTAACACCAACTTATGTTTTCTGGATTACAAGTTGGTGCGGAAGGGGGGACTTGAACCCCCACGCCCGAAAGCACTACCACCTCAAGGTAGCGTGTCTACCAATTCCACCACCACCGCAGCTGTGACGCATTCTAGTCGCATCATGCGAAAAAAGAAAGTGCTAAATAAAATTATTCAGCGCTTTTAGGCGCAGTTGGTGAAGATTCAGGCGATACTGGCTGTGCAGGGGCAGTCGTTTGTACAGTCTGCAAACTATAGGCACCTGTGGTTTGTTTCTTTGCAAACACCGCTAAGGTTAAACTCGTTGCAAAAAACAATGCTGTCAAAATTGCCGTTAAACGCGTTAAAAAATTGCCTGAGCCTGACGCACCAAATACGGTTGCCGCACCACCGCCACCAAAAGAAGCGCCTGCATCTGCACCTTTACCATGTTGAACCAAAATTAGTCCAATTATTAAAATGGCTAAGATAATATGTACTACCAGCACAAATGTTTGCATGCTGAACTCCTCATTATTGTGTATTTGCAAAGGCTTGCGCAATTTGATGGAACGATGCCGCATTTAAAGATGCACCACCGACCAAAGCACCATTAATGTCTGGGCAGGCTGCTAACTCTAAGGCATTTTCTGGTTTTACACTACCACCATATAAAACCGGTAAAGTCACAGCATAAGCGGTGATTTGGCTTAAACCTGCACGAATTTTTGCATGCATGGTTTGCGCATCTTCTGGTGATGCGGTTTTGCCTGTACCAATTGCCCAAATAGGTTCATACGCAATCACAATCTGTTGCCATTGCTCAGCTTCCACCACTGCAGCAATATCACAAATTTGTTGCAAAACAACTTGCTCTGCCTGACCGCTTTCACGTTGTTGCAGACTTTCACCTACACAATAAATAACAGTCAAACCAGCCTGCAAGGCATTTTTAACTTTTTCATTCAAAATGCTTGGTGTGTCTGCAAAAAATTCGCGACGTTCTGAATGCCCAACCAATACATAAGCAATTTGGCTATCTTTTAGTAATTCTGCACTGACTTCGCCCGTATAAGCCCCTAAGCCCGCAATACGGGAAAGGTCTTGTGCAACGGTATAGACAGGACGTACTGCTTCGCTCAATGCAGTTTGAATTTGTGTCAAAGCCAAAGTGACAGGTGCAATCCCCAAATGACACTTTTCAGCCTCTACAGGGCTGTCTTGTAATAATGTTTTAAATTCAGAAATAAGTTGCTGAGCATCGGCATGCATCGGATTCATCTTCCAATTGCCAACCACCCAAGGCTTAATCGTCGTAGCCGACATAGAATAACCTGCAAAAACAATTCATTTAATCGCGCACATTCTACACGCAAATCACATTTCTGCTGAGTTTTTTGTACAAGCTTTGCATCAAACTGCTGCATGAAGTATCTTTTCATGGCAGGACTTACAATTTTTTTAGCAGATTAATGTAACTGGTTCATGCTTTTAGGCGATACTTAGGTGGTGACAGCACTTTCAGATATGGTATTTTTGTG
>SSHE01000079.1 GCA_008017315.1 Acinetobacter sp. | reverse complement strand
GTCAGAAATACAGGTTTTACCATCCCGACCTACAAAAATATATTCACTGTATGGATGTAAAGCAATGATTGACTCAATCAACTCAAATGCCTGATCTGACAATGGCACAATATGAAGTTGCTTGGTTTTACTAGCAGTAAATTTAAAACAGCGTTCTTGGGGGTAGTAATACTCTTTTTTAAGCTGACGTATTTCGCCAGGTCGCTGAAAGGTCAGTACAGATATTTTCAAAGCAACCTGTGTGGTGAGCAAACAGCGTGCATGTATCTGTGAGTAATTCCAGACTTTGTTTAGCATTGGTGCTAAATCCTGTTCTTCAGTCACGGCTGCAAAATTACCACCTTGCGGTTTAGGTAGGTCAATATCTTCAATCGGGTTATATTGAATCAGCTTCTTTTTACGTGCCGATTTAAAAATTTGGTTGAGGTCCGACTTAAGGCGTTTGGCAACAGACAAAGCACCACGCTCAATAATGCGCTTAAAGATCTTAATCTCAAGAATTTCTAAGGTAAGTTGTGGAAAGGTTAAATCACCAACGTAGGGATAGACATCATGCTTTAAACGACGGATCGTCTCTTCATCTTGTTTTTGCTCTAGCTCACGTTTATAGAGCCATGCTTCAGCAACGATACGAAAGGTGTTTTCTGCTTCTTTCTGTTTCTGAGACTTGGTTTCAATCCGCTCCATTGCTGGATCAATACCCTGCTTGATAAGTTTCTTATATTCATCACGAATAGTACGAGCATCATCTAACGAAACTTCAGGGTAAGTCCCCAAAGATAAATCATTACGCTTGCCTAAGAATGGACGTGTGTAATTGAAGATCCAGTACTTGCTACCGCTCTGATCAATACGCAGATACAGATTTCCCCCATCTGACAGCTTATACATCTTGTCAGGATCGGGTTTAGCTTTTTTAACCTGTAAAGCACTAAGCTTGTTAATTCCACGAGTCGCCATAATTCAGACATAAAAAAATGCAGTAGAGAATAATCTTACTGCATTTTTTACTACTTTATAACTGCCGATTGGTATAGTGCGTCACGGCTTGTCATATTGTAAATTTCCAACTTTAACCTTACAAATCAGTAACTTATACAGTGTTAAACAGTGTCAGAAACTTGAATTTGGCGGAAGCGGTGAGATTCGAACTCACGGAGGACTCACACCCTCGTCGGTTTTCAAGACCGGTGCATTAAACCGCTCTGCCACGCTTCCAATGGCTGGCATTTTATAAAGATTTTTCATGATTGGCAAATACTTTTCTAACATAAATGATTCAATTGCACAAAATCAAAGCAAATATATCTGATATTTTGCAGTAAACTTTGCTGATGCGATAAAAACAATGGAATCTGCCGCAATGAATCGTAAATTACTCACTGCTGAAGGCTATCAACGTTTACAAGATGAGCTCAATGATTTGGTCAGGATACAACGTCCCGAAACGACTAAAATCGTTGCTTGGGCAGCCAGTTTAGGTGATCGCTCAGAAAATGCCGATTACCAATACAACAAGAAAAAACTCCGTGAAATGGATCGTCGTATCCGCTTTTTAAGCAAACTTTTTGAAGTCGCTCAAAAAATAGAATATCACCCACAGCAAGATGGCAAAGTATATTTCGGGGCATGGGTCAAGCTGGAAAATGATGCAGGTGACACCGTGCAATTTCGTATTGTAGGAGATGAGGAAATCTACGGTCATCAAGACTATATTTCCCTGCAATCCCCAATGGCAAAGGCCTGTTTGGGTAAATCAGTCGATGATGACATACAGGTACACACGCCTCATGGTAAGAAAAACTGGTATATCTTGCATATCAGTTACACCCTGCCCACTTGATCGCTGATTGAACATTCTTCCTCAAACAGCAATCTAATGACATTATGCCGATCATCTTTGTACACAAAAACATGTCTTTTATCACATGATCGTCATTCGATTTTGTCTAAAATTTAAACATAAAGTTAATTTATATTTCATTTAAAAACAACATGATAAAACAAATTGTAACGAAAAATTTGTACAAAATTTGACTAAAATCGTTTTTATAGATAGAATGCACGCCAATCTTAGGTTTTTGCAATATATCTGTACGATATTTATTCTTTTTTTGTAACCCATGCACAGACCTGCATTTTGTTGAGTTTTCACTTATTTACCAAATATATTTGATTTAATTCACAAAATAGTTTTGTTGCGAACATGGACGTTGTGACGAGCCCAATAACTTGGCGTGATGGATTGTTGTTGTTTTGACAATTCATCATACCACGAGTAGCGGAAGCACACGATGAACAACACAAATTCCACCCGAACGGGGCTTTGCCTCAATTTACTACAACTTCGCCCCCTGGTTAAAATTTCCCTCGCCCTCGCAGTCATTTCGCTTAGTCCGAATGTCACTCAAGGTTATTTACATCCTCAAACTGCTCAAGATAGCCATACACTTACCGTTGTCACGGTACAAAGCCCGAGCACAGTCTTTCAGAATGATGGTTTTACCCATGGTTTTTCCTATGATTTGGTGCGAAATTATGCCAAAAATATGGATGTTAAACTGAACCTTGTCACTGTAAAAGACAATACGACTGCTCTTAAATGGGTCAAACAAGGTAAAGCTCAATTTGCCATCAGTACCGCATCTTATGATCAGATTGAAAACTCCAATCTTGTCGCCGTTGAAGGCAGCTGCGGTGCACAAAGTACATTGGCAAAGCATGGTTTAAATACCAATCTGTCATGGACGTTTAAATCTGCCGATGATCCAATGGCAGCCACTGCTACTGGTTATCTCTGTCAAAGTAAACAAACAGGGAAAATTCAGCAACTGGCATCATTTTATGCACAGAATTATCTGGATCAACACTCCCTCAAAACTGTGACTCGCAATTTGCAGCAACGTTTACCGATTTATAAAGCCAGCTTTAAACAAAGTGCACGTCAAAACAATTTAGATTGGCAATTCCTTGCAGCGATTGGCTATCAGGAATCCTATCTCAACCCACAATCTGTATCACCCACAGGCGTACGTGGTGTGATGATGCTGACGCAAAATACAGCCAAAGCCATGGGAGTGACCGATCGTGAGAATCCAACACAAAGTATCCAAGGTGGTGCAAAATATTTTAATTTGATGTTACAGAAGTTTAATGATGTACCCTATCCCGACCGCAACTGGTTCGCTTTGGTTGCCTATAACATGGGGCCTGGTGCGGTCAATCAGATTCAGGGTAAATTGAAAAAACAGGGCAAAGACCCAAATCAATGGCTAAATCTCTATCAATACTTGCAAAGTCATCAAGCGAACAATGGTCGTCATAAACAGGCCATCCAATACGTCAAACGGATTCGGGTTTATCTGGAACATATCAAAACCCATGACCAATTAGCACAGCTTTAAAACATCCGCCCATAAAAAAACCTCGACCTGATATCGAGGTTTTTTCTACACGCTTAACAATTAAGACGTTTGCTCAAGCACGCTTTTAAACAATGCTTTTTGCTCTGCACTTGGTTGTGCAGTTTGTAACGCCATCAATTGGCTCATGTCGCCTTGTACTTTGATTTTGCCTGTCATGAATGCGTTCATTGCCGCAGCCATATCAAATTCAAGGAACACTTTACGTAAAGTTTCTGCATCCATATTCAAAGTGGTTTTGGCATTTGCCGACAAACCTTTTTTGATTTGACCCGCATCTAGCGACACTTCTGTGCCATCAACCACTAGATTTAATGCAAGATTTGCCAATGCAGGTGGTAAGTTTAAATTGCCAGCAGCAGCGGTCAATTGTTCTACGGTTGCAAACCAATCATCAGTTAAAAAAGCAGGCATGATTATTCCTCTATCCTGTGTTTAAACGAGCAAGACCCAAACATTCATTGCTTTGATCTTTTCTTTGTGTGCAACGTTTATATCATGCCTAAGAAATAAAGCGATAGGCAATTTTTGACTTCGTCTGTATCTTTTTGGTCAATGCAGAAAAAATATTCACCCTATCCGTTCACTGGCGTTTGCACCTGACTAATCTGCAGCAAAGCTCAAATTGACCACATCCAGACGATTTTTGTTTTCTTCTGCTGATTTCATATCGAGTATCCGCTCTGAATCCAACTTCTCAAAATCAAACAATTCACGATCTGCCAACTGTGAGGGTGAAACATTCTGCAACGCACCAAAAATACTATGCAGGCGTTTTGGATATTGCTTATCCCATTCACGTAACATGTCGTTAATCATGGCACGCTGTAAATTTTCCTGCGAGCCACACAGGTTACATGGAATAATTGGAAATTGACGCAATTGTGCATATTTAATAATGTCTTTTTCTTCCACATACGCCAGTGGACGAATCAAAATATTTTTCTTATCCGACGATAATAATTTGGGTGGCATGGCTTTTAAACTACCGCCATGAAACAGATTGAGGAAAAACGTTGCCATGATGTCATCACGATGATGCCCAAGTGCGACCTTGGTTGCCCCGATTTCTTGGGCAAAACCATACAACGAACCACGACGCAAGCGTGAACACACTGCACAATAGGTCTTGCCTTCTGGGGTCAAACGTTTGGTAATACTATAGGTATCTTTTTCCAAAATATAATAGGGAATGTTATTTTCTTCTAAATACTTCGGTAGGACATCTTCTGGGAAGTTCGGTTGTTTTTGGTCAAGATTGACCGCAACCACATCAAAATGAATCGGTGCAATACGTTTAAATTGCAGCAAAATATCCAGTAAGGTATAGCTATCTTTCCCACCAGAAATACACACCATGACTTTATCGCCATCTTCAATCATGTTGAAATCACGAATCGCATGACCGACTTGACGGCGTATTTTTTTCAATAAACGATAATATACCGAGCTGGTGGGTAATTCTGGCTTAAAAGTAAAGCCTAGGCGTGAATCTTCAACAGGAATAAATGCTGACACCGTTCTGTTCCATACATCAAAAAAAATCAAGGCAACCATTCTACCCTATCTCGACTGTTTACACAGCTTTTTGTGCTGGCTTTTCTGATTTTAATTGCACAGCCATACACTATTGTCATGCTCTGGTCATCTTGTATCGTAAAGATGCTATTTGTATCGATAACGCATTGATGCAGGCATCTTTTTTTTGTTTTCCACAGAAGTTGTGGATAACTTTATGGATAACTAAACCCTTGACAAAAGCGGATAACGCCAAAATAAGGCATTAGATTAGATTGGTTATTTTTTAACCACTATTTAAAAACTTTTAATATCAATACCTTATACTTTGCAAGACTTTTTTTTAGAAAAATTTTATCCTTTGTTGGATTTTTCTACACAGGCTAAATGTCAAGTGAATACACCGATGTTTTTCAGCAATTAAAAAAATATTTTTTCTATCCTGCTTATCCACTATTTTTTTGTTACACTGGTTGCGGTAATATCATTCCCTTGTTTTTTTGGTTAATCACATGAATCGGCACTTAACACGGACTGTTGTGTATCCATCACTGTTCCTCATGCTCAGCGTATCATTGTTTACATCATTATGTCAGGCAGGAAATTTATACGTCTATCGTGATGGAGAGGGTTCTGCCCTGCTAACCAACAAAAAAATGAGTAGTGGTAGCTACAAACAAGAAAAAGTGACGTACTACCCAGATACCAATGTGCATCGCTATCGTAACTGGGGCAATTCGGAATCGTCAGTATTACCTAGTTTTAGCAAATCCAAAGATGCCTATGACCATATCATCCGTGCTGCGGCACAAATGTATGGTGTATCCGAGGGGCTGGTGAAAGCCGTCATGCACACCGAGTCAAGTTTTAATGTCAATGCACGCTCACCTGTCGGCGCACAGGGCTTGATGCAGCTTATGCCTGCAACCGCACGTCGTTTTAATGTCTCCAATGCCTATGACCCGACCGAAAATATTCATGGTGGTGCGAAATATTTAAGCTGGTTACTCAAACGCTTTAATCAAAATACTCAGCTTGCTCTTGCTGCCTATAATGCTGGTGAAGGCAATGTCGATAAATATAATGGCATCCCCCCATTCCGTGAAACGCAAGACTATGTACGTCGAGTGATGAGCCGTTATCAGAACTTATATGCAGGCAACCTCTCCAGTGGGCATCATGGCACTGCAACCATGCAGGATGTGAAAGTGCTTGCCACTTCAAACAATTACACCCCAAGCACACAGAACCAACCCAAACGAGAAATCGTGTATAGAAATGGTATTTATACCGATCAAGTTGCAACCGCACGCACTTATGCAACCGATACTGCTATCGTGACATCTAATATTCGGGTGAGTGAATAATTTTTTACATCTTGAATTTCGCTTTCATTTCCCCCATAAAAATGGACGTGGTATAGTCAAGCATTCGATGTTATCCATGATGGATAACATCATTTATTTTTATTCTTATAGAGGAATTACGCCCATGATGCGGATTGGTTTGTTTTTGCTAACCAACCTCGCAGTTCTCGTAGTTGCAGGTATTATTTTATCTCTTCTTGGCGTCGGTAGTTACCGCAGCTCAGGAGGCTTAGTCTTATCCAATTTACTGGTGTTCTGTTTTGTCTTTGGTATGGTCGGGTCGATGATTTCCCTGTTCTTATCCAAATGGATGGCAAAAAAAACCACTGGTACACAAATTATTGAAACCCCACGCAATCAGGCGGAGCAATGGCTATTACAGGAAGTTGCTCAACTGTCAGAACGTGCAGGGATTAAAATGCCAGAAGTCGGGATTTTCCCATCTTATCAATCCAATGCCTTTGCTACAGGCTGGAACAAAAATGCGGCATTGGTGGCTGTTTCTTCAGGCTTACTTGAGCGTATGTCTGCAGATGAGGTTCGTGCAGTCTTGGCACATGAGATTGGTCACGTTGCCAACGGCGATATGGTCACGCTTGCCTTGGTTCAAGGTGTGATTAATGCCTTTGTGATGTTCTTTGCTCGTGTTGCTGGTGACTATATTGACCGTGCTATCTTTGGTCGAGAAGAGGGAGATGCACCCGGTATTGGTTATTTTGTGATTACCATGGTGCTAGATATTGTCTTCGGTATTCTTGCCAGTACGATTGTACTTTGGTTCTCTCGTCAGCGTGAGTATCGTGCCGATGAAGCTGGTGCTCGTTTGGCAGGCAAACAAGCCATGATTAATGCTTTGCTACGTTTGCAGGCGGAATCACAAATGCCTGACCAGATGCCTAAAGAGATGCAAGCTTTTGCGATTGCAGAAGGTCAGCATCAAGGTTTTAGTCTTGCTGCACTGTTCCATACCCATCCAAGTATCGAACAGCGTGTTGCTGCATTACAACAGTTGCATGATGTACGTTAAACCCATTTGTTGTCATAAAACGCTCCTAAACTAGGGGCGTTTTTTATTTTTGCCTATCTTTTTCTAAGATTGTCACACATCATCCGATTAAAATTATGCTACTTTATCCTGATTGAATTGGCGTGATATTTTTTATGACTGTGCATTTTTTTCATACATCGGACTGGCATTTAGGGCAGTTATTTTTTAACTATTCTCGCCAATATGAGCATGAACAGTTTTTGACGTGGTTATTAGCACAAATTAAACAAAAACAGCCTCATGCCCTCTTCATTGCGGGTGATATTTTTGATGTGATTAATCCGAGTGCACAAGCACAAAAACAACTTTATCAGTTTCTTTCCGATGCTCATCAACTTGCCCCACACATGCAAACGCTGATTATTGCAGGTAATCACGACTCAGGTTATCGTATCGAACAAGTCGAACCCCTACTGGCAAAATATAATGCCCGAACCGTAGGCGTGATCCATAAAACCGAAGATGGTACGATTGATTTTGAGCATCTGATTGTCCCTATTTACGACACGGCACACCATATTATTGCATGGTGTGTTGCCTTGCCATTTTTACGTTCGGCGGAAATTACAGGTTTAAATGAGTTTACACAGGACAGTAAAGCGGCCATCCAGCATTTACATGATGTTTTAATTGCCAAAGCACGGACATTCAAAACCGATGAGCAAGCCCTCATTGTCATGTCACATGCCCATATGCAGGGTGGAGAAACATCTGATTCTGAACGCCCAATTATTATCGGCAATGAAGAAGCACTTCCTACGACATTATTTGGCAATGATATTGATTATGTGGCTTTAGGGCATTTGCATAAACCACAAAAAGTCGGACAAGAACATATCCGTTATAGTGGTTCGCCAATTCCGCTATCTTTTAGTGAAATCAATTATAAACACCAGATTGTTGATGTACGCATTGACCCAACTCAAACTGATCAATCACGTTATCAGTACACTGCCCTGCCTATTCCACGCTGTGTTGAATTACGCAGGATTCATGGAGAACTGACACAGGTTTTTCAGCAACTACATGCCTTGCCAGATGGGGAAATCGACGACATTGACCAGCGTACATATTTGGATATCGAGTACCATACCAATACGCCACCACAGCCAAATTTGAGGCAACAATTTGAAGATGCTTTACCCAAAAATCGTTATCGACTGGTGCGGATTTCCCGACGATACCTCATCGATGAACAACAGCAGCCATCAGCACAAAACCGAAATCTTGAACCACCAACCCCAGAACAACTTTTTTGGCAGCTCTGGCAAAAACAGGGGTATCAAGAAGATGAAAGTGTCTCACAGGATTTTTTGAGTCTGGTTGAGCAAGCACAACAATTATTGGAAAATGAAAAAGTAGTTTAGTGTCCATTTATGAAAATTTTATCCATACGACTGAAAAATCTAGCCTCTCTTGCTGGTGAACATTTTATCGACTTTGAAAGCCAACCACTTGCCAGTGCTGGGTTAATTGCAATTGTCGGCAAAACAGGAGCAGGAAAATCCACTATTTTGGATGCCATGTGTCTTGCTCTATTCAACCAGATGCCACGTCTAAAAAATAGTGATGGAAAAATACAGGATGTGGATGGTTCTGAATTGGCCACCAATTCACCTTTAACGGTTTTACGTCGTGGTACAGGACATGGTTTTGCCGAGTTGTGCTTCATGGCACAGAATCAAAAAACTTATCTGGTACGTTGGGAAATTAAACGTGCCAAAGAACAAGCAACCACTAAGTTACAGAAAATTCAACGTTCCCTAACCTGTTTGACCGATGGCGTAGTGCTTGCCGATAAGGTCAAAGCGGTTGATGAACTTATCCAGCAAATTACCCAACTCAGTTTTGAACAATTTACCCGTGCGGTATTACTGGCACAGTCTGAAGTGACGGTATTTCTCAAGGCACGTGATAGCGAACGTGGTGAGCTACTGGAATATCTCACCAATTCCAGTATTTTTGGTAGAATCGGACAACTCGCTTTTGAGAAAACCAAACATATCAAACAAGCTCGGGAGCAATTGCAGGAGCGTTTGGGGCATATTGAGATTTTATCCGATGAGCAATTTGCCGAGTTACAGCAACAATATACGACACTACAACAACACTACCTACAATCGCAGCAACAAAAAAACCGACTAGAACAACAACAACAATGGTTTGCACACAAACATCAGTTGGACGCTGAAATTGTACTCAAGCAGCAGGACTTTGACCGCCAACAGCAGATACAACAGACTTTGACACCAGATAAAATCCTACTGAAACAACTCCACATTTTTTCTGCTATCCGTCCTGCCATGATACAGCATCAGGATGCAGCAACAGCACAACAGCAATTACATCCCCACATCACAGCATTACAGCAGCAGTTTGCTGGGCTATCACAACACTATGATGCAACACAGAAACAATATCATGCTACAGAACATGCCTTGCAACAGTTCCAACACTTTGAGCAGCAACATCGAGAACATTTACAACATATCCGCCATGACATTAAAGAACGTGAATTTTTCACCGCCGAATATCATAAACTCAAGGATAAGCTCAGCAGCTTAAACACCCTGCAAACACCTTTAATTGAGCAAGAAACTCATCTGACCACCCAGATTCAGACTGTACAGCAGCAATTACAACAAAATACCCATGCTCTCGCACAACATCAGCAATTTAACCCTTTGGATACTGGGTTAAATATTCATATTCAGCAATTACAACGCTTTATACAACATTATCAAGGTATCGAACAGCAACTCGGACAAATCGACCAAGCCAGACAGCAGCTTGCACAACAACAAAACCAACTACATCTTCTGACACAACAATCTGGTGATATAGCTCAGCTACAACAGCACATTGAACAATTACAACAGCATAAAGAACAGCAACTCAACCAACTGCATCAACTACAACTGATACAGGAACGATTACAGCAATATATAGAACTGCAAAACCAGCTCAACAATTTACAACAACAGCAAATTACGCTCTCAAAAACACAACAGCAACAGCAGCAACACAACCAGCAACTCGAAGCCCTGTACCACACTGCAAAACAGCAACATCTGAATTTACAACAGATTTTGCAGCAACAACGGCTACTACATGCCGAAAATATTGAGCATTTACGTGCTGAGCTACACGATAATGAGCCGTGTATGGTCTGTGGTAGTACACAGCATCCTTATCGGGAAAATAATGAGGCATTATCTAAAGCCTTGTTTGCCTTACAGCAACAACAGCAGCAACAGGCAGCAGATCAAGAACAGCAACAGTTACACACATGGCAACAGGCACAACAAGAACTCTCTCGTATCCATGCCAATATCGAACAAAATCAGCACACCACACAACACGCACAGTCTAAACTGCTCATCCTCAAACAGGAGATTGAACAGCAACTGCTGGCAATACACATTACGCTAGACTTACAACAGGATGCAACACAACACTTCAGCCAAATCGTGCAACAACAGCAGGATGATTGTCATCGCCATAGCGAACAACTACAACAAAAACAGCAACAACTCAAACAACTGCAGCAACTCATCGACACCATTCAACAACAACAGCACCTATTGGATACCGCACAGCAATTACAACATCAAGTTCAAGATATTTTTAATTGTTTAAAGCAGAGTGAACAGCAACACTGGCAGCAAACCCCATGTCATATCGCAACACAACTTTTACCTCAGTTACAACAGCGTTTACAGTTGCTCAATTTACAAGACAATTTAAATCAGCAATTACAACAACTGATACAACATCAGCAAAAACTCACAGCAGAGATTGCACATCTCAACCAACAACAGGCAGAGTATCAACACACATTGTTTGAGATTACCGAAAAAGGCAAAGCCAATAATCAACATGCCATTACGCTCATTCACACCATGACCCATCAGACTGTGGAAAAGCCCAATGAATGGCTGAATCAGCACGAACAACAAGGACAGCAATACCAACAGGACTATCAACAGCAAAAGCAACAATTCGAACACATTCGACAGCAATACGAACAACAAAAAAGCCAATTGGAACAGCTTAAAACTCAGGCACAACACTACCAACAGCAGATTGAACAATCCGATGTTAAAATACAAGCATGGTTAAACCAGCATACAGAATTGCAAAGACACGATTGTATGGCTCTCTTACACATCGATTATGCACAAGAACAAGACATTCGAAATACCCTTGCCGATGCTGAAAAACAGCTCAATGCTACGCTTGCCACTTTAAATACCGTACAAGAACAGCTCAAGACACACATGCAGCAACAGCCTGATATTGAATTTTCCGAACTACAACGACAGCTTGAACAGCAGACCATCGATTTAACCGACATCATCGAACAGCGTGACCACTATAAGGTGCAACTGGAACTCCAACAACAGAATCTCGCCAAACGTCAAAATTTTGCTCAAGACATTGAACGGATTCAACAGGAAGAACATCGCTGGAATAAAATTTCAAGTTTGGTGGGCGATGCGACGGGTAAAAAGTTTCGGGATTATGCCCAGCAATACCATTTGGATATTCTCCTTGAATATGCCAACCAACAACTCGCCATGCTCTCACAGCGTTATACCCTGCAACGACTAGAACATTCGCTCAGTCTTGCCATTCTCGACCATGACATGGATGGCGAAAAACGTGCGGTCGCTTCTCTCTCTGGTGGAGAATCATTCCTCACAGCCCTAGCCCTATCACTGGCGATTGCCAACATGGCATCAGGTTCGATGAAAATTGAATCACTCTTTATTGATGAAGGTTTTGGTACATTAGATGCGTCTTCCCTGCATCTGGTAATGAATGCCCTCGACCAGTTACAAGATCAGGGGCGTAAGGTTGTGCTAATTTCGCATATTCAAGACATGCACGAACGCATCCCTGTACAAATTCAGGTTAAACCCTTGGGTGCTGGAGCAAGTACCATTGAGATTGTGGGGTAAATCGCCACAATCATTCCACCCATGGAAAACAGTGACTCCTAGACCCAACCACCTGAAAACACAATACTTTTAACACGCACAGCCAGCCCGATGATCCACAGGTAAATCTTTTAACAACCATTCCAACGTTTGTTTTTCAATCCCATAAAATGCTTTTAATGCTTCAATGTGCTGCATAATTTTTGCGTCAGGTGTCGTCCGTTGTTGTTGCTGTACGGCCAAAATCATTTTATTTTTGCTGGTATGCTCCAATGAGACAAATTCCAGCACTTTGGTGTCATAACCATAGGCTTGTAAAAATAATGCACGTAAAGTATCGGTGAGCATTTCTGCTTGCTGCCCTGTGTGCAAACCAAATTGTAACATCGGCTTCAATACTTGAGGTGACTGTAATTGTGGACGGAGTTCCTTATGGCAACACGGTGCACACATAATCACTTTTGCCCCCAGACGTATGCCTGTATGAATAGCAAAATCCGTTGCAATATCACAGGCATGTAAGGCAATCATCACATCGGTTTTGTCCGTTTGATAACTACGTACATCACCCTGAAAAAATTGTAATTGTCGATAATCCACTTGCGTTGCAACGTCTTGGCAAAACTCCACCAATTCCTGACGTAACTCCACCCCTGTGACCTGTGGTTGTGTCTGCTGCTCCAATAAATAATCATACACAGCACAGGTCAAATAGCCTTTGCCTGAACCAAAATCCACCACATGAATATGATCTTGTGCCAATACACCAGCATCACGAATTGCCCCAGCAAAAATCTCGACAAATTTATTAATCTGCTTCCACTTTCGAGCCATAGTTGGAATAACTGCATGTTTTTGGTCGGTAATCCCAAGTAATTGTAAAAATGGTTTGTCTTGAGAAATCCAACGTTTTTTATCCCGATTATGCTGTTGTTCTATTGCAATCGGATGACCAGATTTTATTTTTGTGCTGGTCAATTTCCACTGCCCTTTTTTGGCTTTTAACTGGATTTCCTGCTGAGTCGTAAACAAGTTAATTTGCTGACATTCATTGAGCCATTGCGATAATAAACCTGCAAATTCCTGCCATGGATAATTTTTGCTAATATCTTTGGTCTGATAACGATACACGACATGTAGCTGCTGTTCTGCTTTAAGCACAATCGGACGCACAATCATTTTTTGGAGTTGGGCAAGCTCACCCTGATATTGACTCAAAATCAAACGGTCAAATTGTTGCGTTTGCCACGCCTGCTGAATGTATTCTAAGAAAAGGGTGTGTTCGGGGGGTAAATTCATCATACTCACACATTATGTAAAGCGATATATTTGCAATTATACCCACATGCCCTTGTTCTGTATATTTGCCGATACCTTTTAGCCATCAATGGTGCAATTTCTCATACTCACATCATTTGAACAAGGCGGCAAAAAGTCTATTGTTCGGGCAGGATTCTACATCCCTTTCACAGTGGTTTTAAAGTCGGTAATGGTCATGCCTTTCATCCCGATATTACCAATTGAACCATTTTTCAACCCATTAAAGGACGTACCTGCAACTCCTGCATCTCCCATGGTCAAGTTACTAATGGTTAAATCAAATTTATCTGTGGTACCATTTGCACCAAATACCAGCCCCTGATCAACGACAGCACCATAAAAACCACCAAAAGAAACCACCTGATCATCTAACGGATCTAACGGCGTATTATTATCATCCACACGTGTATGTGCATGTAAACGGAAACCCGTGGTTTGATTGGTTGCAGACAACTTTAACCCCAATTTGACACTTGAGGTTGCAGTGGTAAAGCCATTGCTATCCACACCATTTGTACTGATTAACTCAATTGGGTTTGCCCCATCATCTACTGCACCTGATACACACATATTATTGTTGGCAATACACAATAAACTACCGCTTAATTTAAACATTGCCCCCTGTGCTGCATTACCAAGCTGAATATTGACCCCTAATGTCTCGTTATCTTTAAACACAGCATCTAAACCATGTGCATTCAACTTGACAATTTCTCGGACATTGGCACGAGTCGCATTGCTCGTCACTGTATCTATTTTTCGGCTGGTAAAAATACTGCTATCACCCGATGCAAGATAAATCGAAAAAGGATTGATACGAATACGTGTCGTATCTTTCAACGTCACATTCAGGTTGGCAACAGGTGCACCTGCATTGCCATCGGCATCGACATGCACTTCTATTTGTTGGGTGGATACACTGCCATCGGTTTTAAATAAACGAATGCCCTGTGTACTGTTATTTGTAGTAGGTGCAATCACCAATGCGGCTGTTTGATTGTGCGTTGTCGAACCCGCAATCCCATCTTTATTTACAATCATCAATTGATCGTAAGAAATCGTTGCATTTGGATAATGCAAACCAATACTAATACCATCTTGTCCTGTGGTTTCTGACAGATCTATTTCATCAAGAGGTTGCATAGACCATGCTACACAAGCATATTGTGTACAAAACAGCATTGCCGCAAGTTGTTTTATGTTCATTTGTCTTCGCATCCTACAATCTCTATCCACCACTCAAACTAGAGTGCTATTCAGTCCTCTCGACTAAAACGATGAATTAATGTCCTACTATGGTAATCGTATTATTACCAATGGCCAAATTTGACAATGCAATATCACCTATTCCCTGACCAGTATCCAAATTACCAAACTTCAAGTCTTGCATCAAGACATTAATCTTCTTGTTCGCCGATGGCGTAAAAATTAAACCTCGATTGGTAAGATCTACGGTTGCTCCACTAAAGGTGAGATCTTGAGTATGTGTATCTCGAATGGTCATTTTTGCCATACCGATACCAAACTCATTGTTACCCACATCTGTTTCGCTAATAATACCAAGGTTAGATACTCGAATCCCTTGTTTAATCGTCCCAGAAATCGTTAAAAAATGACTCAATGGTGAATTACCCAACTGAATCGTGAGACCTAATCCTTGTCCACTGCCATCGCCCATTTCGACGGTCATATTTCGCATGATTTTTTTGGGGTTGGCATAGCTCCCATCCGCTTGTCGCTCACCAGCGACAAAAATATCCCCTGTATTGATGGTCAGTTGTTGTGGTAATTGAATATTCAGATTTAAAAATGGTGCACCATTACCTGCATCGGTATCTAATTTGAGTACGATATCACTTTGACTTATACGGAAATTGCCTGCTGTCGTCCCATCACCAAACATGACGACACCTGCACTTGCAGGTGCATTAAAACCATATAGCGTACGGTCGGGCAATACATTGTCTGTTGCATTGACACCATTGGTATCGATCCAGTTGAGTCGCATATTGGGAGCAAAATCTTTGAGTGTAATGGTCAGACCATCCTGCCCTGTACTGGCACTCATGGCATCATTATCCATTAACTCCAAAGCATAGCCACTGTGTGCTACGCTTGCAATACATAAACCTAAGACTATTTTTGTTGTTTTGCTGAACATTGGCTTTTTTCCTCTTCCTGAGAAATATACTTGTTTAATTTTTTAAACACATCTCCTAAAGTCACAACAGATCCAGAGTCTATACTGGGAAGAATAAAGCGGTATGAATACCGCTTTATTCTTAGGTTTAATCTAAGTGATTAGATTAGTGACCACGTACTACAAGAGTAGGTACTTTTAAATCCAACAATGCAATATCACCAAGTGCTGCTGTACCTGCTTTACTACCCAGTTTAAGGTCTTTAATACGAACATCAATATTAGATGTACCAGAAACCACTAAACCTTGATTAGCAATATTGATTTTTGTACCAGTTAAAGACAAATCAGCGCTATCTTTAGACTTTACACTAATACTTGACATATGGATACCACGGTCAGTTGCAGACTGTGTTAAAGATGCTGGTAGATTTAAAGCAGTCCATTGTGTTGTAGTTAGAGTTGGTGCAAGGATACTAAAGTTGCTAAGTGTCACACCACCAGTAACTGTACCACCTAAAGTGATAAATGAACCCTGTGGAGCATTACCCAATTGGATATTCATTGTCGCGCCACCAAGCACAACAGTCACGTTATCCAAGATTTTGGCTTTAGTTGCATCTACATATTGAGCGGCAGCTGTTGCTGCATCAACGGTACCAGATTTTGCAACGTAGATATCACCAGTAGTAATAGTTAATTCATCTGGTAATGCAACGTTTACGTTAAGAACTGGTTCCGTACCATTTGCATCAGCATCAATATGTAAAGTGATACCTTTTTTAGTCGCACCTGTATCTTTGATACTGAAACCATCTAACACAATTGCACCAGAATCAGCAGTTGTTCCTGCAGCGCCAGTAAAACCTAGAGCTGTACGTGCTGGTGTTGGACCACCTGTTGCAGCAGTTGAGTTATAACCCAATTTATCATGCACAACTACATCCGCTTCAATATCACCAGCAATAACGATAGAGATACCGTCTTGACCAGTTTGAGCAGACATTTCATCTTCAGTCAATGACTGTAATTGAGCAGCCATTGCATTTGCACTAATCGCCATTGCTGATACAAGTGCTAATTTGGTTAATGTTTTCATAATCGTTTCCTTTATTACTCAGTTTATTCGCTAGGTCATTCCAAACCTAGCATTGCTTAGATATCGGTAT